>CBDTWQ010000121.1:0-5926 GCA_965364115.1 uncultured Gammaproteobacteria bacterium
GATTGCACAGAGATTGAAGCGGCTTGCAGTGCAATATTCCTCGAAGATCGGCTAGAATTGCATCACTCGTCCTTAACAGCCGCCTTCCATGTCCGAACCTGACTCTATCGCCAACGATAGCTCCAATTTTATCCGCGATATTATCGACGCGGACCTCGCGTCTGCTCGCTTTGAGCGAGTTGTAACGCGCTTTCCACCCGAGCCTAACGGTTATTTGCATATTGGTCATGCCAAGTCGATCTGCCTAAACTTTGGGGTTGCTCGCGATTACAAAGGTTACTGCAACCTGCGTTTTGATGACACTAACCCCGAAAAGGAAAGCGTTGAATACATCAACGCGATTCGGCGCGATGTCGAATGGCTGGGTTTCGAATGGCAAAACAACACCTTCGCCTCCGACTATTTTTCGCAGCTATACGATTACGCGATCGATTTAATTAAACAAGGCAAGGCCTATGTCGACAGCCAAACCGCCGATGAAATGCGCGGCAATCGCGGCACCCTCAAACAACCGGGTGTTGATAGCCCTTACCGGCAGCGCAGCATTGAAGACAATTTAAGTTTGTTTGAAGGCATGAAGAACGACCAGTTTACCGACGGCGAGCATGTGCTGCGCGCGAAAATCGACATGCAATCACGAAACATCAATCTGCGCGACCCGGTGCTCTATCGAATTCGTCACGTCAGTCATCACAACACCGGTGACCAATGGTGCATTTATCCGCTTTACGATTTTACCCACGGTTTGTCCGATGCGATCGAAGGGGTGACTCACTCATTGTGCACACTGGAGTTTGAAGATCATCGCCCGCTCTACGACTGGATTCTCGACCAACTCGACACCCCATCACGACCCGTTCAAACCGAGTTCGCCCGGCTAAATTTAGAATATTCATTGACCAGTAAGCGCAAGCTCAACCAGCTGGTCAGCGAAGGGCACGTCGAGAGTTGGGACGACCCACGCATGCTCACCATTTCAGGGATGCGTCGGCGCGGCTTCACCGCGGAATCGATCATCGCTTTTTGCGACACCATCGGCATCACCAAAAAAGATGCGACGATCGAAATGGGCGTGCTCGAAAATGCGCTGCGCGAAGACTTGAATCAACGCGCGGTTCGACGGATGGCGGTGATCCATCCCATTAAGGTAGTGATCGAAAATTACCCTGAAGGGCAGGAAGAGAGCTTTCAAGGCGCAAATCACCCACAGCAGCCCGAGAAGGGAACGCGCGAGGTGCCGTTTTCGCGCGAAATCTTTATCGAACGTGATGATTTTATGGAAGATGCACCGCGAAAGTTCTTTCGCCTGAGCCTGGGGCGCGAAGTGCGGCTGCGTCACGCCTACTACATCACTTGCAAAGAAGTCATCAAAAATGCCGCCGGCGAGGTGGAGTCATTAATTTGCACCTATGACCCAGAAAGTCGCGGTGGTAGTACGCCGGACGGACGAAAAGTGAAGGGCACGATCCACTGGGTAAGCGCCGCGCACGCTGTCGAGGCCGAAGTTTATCTCTACGATCGGTTGATGACCGTGGCGAATCCCGGCGCACTCGATGATTTTCATCAGGCACTCAACCCCGAGTCACGCGAACTGATCAGTGGGGCCAAATTCGAGCCCGCAATCGAGCTTTGCGATAACTCGTTGGCTTACCAATTCGAGCGCCTTGGCTATTTCATCAGCGATACGAATTCCACTGTCGACCGGCCATTGTTCAACCGCACCATGACCTTGCGTGACAGTTGGGCCAAGATAGAGAAATCTCGCTAACTTGTCGAAACCCGCACTCCAACGCTGGCTTCAACGGCTGTCGCGCTTCTCGCTGTCCACGCTTTATCGGTTGGCAGATGGCATCAGTTTGATTGTTGCCAACACGCCAAATCAAATCTCGCGCCAGACTCGAGCCAATATTCAGCTATGCTTTGACGACCTGCCCTCAGCCGAACGAAAAAAGTTGGTTAAAGAATCAATTCGTCAAACTTGTTACAGCCTGACCGAACTCGCCGCGATTTGGTGCTGGCCTAGCAACAAGCTATTACCGCTGATTGACTCGACTGAATTATGCGCCGAATTTGAAACATCTAACCGAGGCCGCATCATTCTGGCACCTCACCTAGGCAGCTGGGAGATGCTTGCGGTTTGGCTGGGCCAGACCTGCGAGGCGATGTTTCTATACAAGCCTCGGCCCAACCCGATGGAAGACCAATTCATCATCACAGCGCGCTCGCGTTCAGGTGGAACTCCCGTGTCCACGAAAAAAGGCGGATTGCGTAAAATGCTGACCGGGCTATCCAAGGGTGGCAGCATTATGATTCTTCCCGATCAGCGCCCAAGTGCCAACAATGCTTCCATCGATGCGTGTTTTTTCGGATTCAACGCTGCCACCACTGCGCTAGTGCGCAATTTGTGCATTAAGGTCGAATGTGATGTGTTCATTGCGGCGATGGTTCGCAGTTCATCAAACAACCGTTTCAGTTTGAATCTCAGTGAATTAGATCAGACCAAAATGGTAGCCGAGCAGATCAGCAGCGCTCAATATATGAATGACCAAATTGAATCGCTAGTGCGACAATTTCCGCAGCAGTATCAATGGGGCTATCGACGCTTCGATTCGAGCGTCTATCAAACCCAAGAGCAGGCAAACTGAGCCATGCGTTTACGACTGATCCAACTTTATGAACAATGGGTGCTGCGTAACCCACTGGTCATCTTGATCGCACTCACCGCGGTGCTGAGTTTTTTCCTGCTGCACACGCCCGACTTCGAGCTGGATGCTTCAGCCGATTCGCTGGTGTTGGAAAACGACAGCAGCCTAAAATATTATCGCAGCTTGCGCGCACGATACGGTTCAGATGATTTCTTGATCGTTACTTACAGCCCGACAAACAATCTCTTCAGCCCCGAAGTGCTGCAAGATATCGGCGAACTACGAGACCAATTACTCGCTCTGCCGGCGGTCAAATCGGCGATCAGTTTGCTCGATGTGCCGCTGGTCGACAGCCCACCGATGACTTTGGCTGAGATAGCTCAACAGGTACGCACGCTCGAAAGCGAGGGCGCCGACATTGAGCTCGCCCGAGAGGAGATGACGAACAGCCCGCTATACCAAAACTTGCTCGTATCCAGCGATGGTAAAACCACCGCCATGCAGATTAATCTGGTTGCCAATCAACCCTTGAATGACCTGATCAATCAGCGCGATCAACTCTATGGTGAGCTCAACAAGTCTACTGCTACGACGGACAGGATCAGCCAATTGACGACTCAGATCAAGCGCGAAAATCTCGCTCGAAAAATTAAAATTGAACAAACCATTAAAGACGTGCGCGCGATCATGGACCAGCACCGCGACAGCGCAACGCTTTTTCTGGGCGGCGTGCCAATGATCGCCAGCGATTCGATTGATTTCATTCGCAGCGATTTGCAAGTCTTTGGGGTCGGCGTGGTGTTGTTTATCGTGATCATTCTCGCCTTTTCATTCGCCCAACTACGCTGGGTGGTTTTACCGCTGGTGGTCTGCGTGTTGAGCGCCTTGTCGATGGTCGGTTTTCTCGGCTGGGCCAATTGGCCGGTTACCGTGGTTTCATCCAACTTTGTTTCACTGCTGTTGATCATCACTCTGTCATTGATCATTCATCTGGTGGTGCGCTATCGTGAGGTTGCCGCCAACAACACCGACATCAGCCAGTTTGAGTTAGTCCAAGAAACCGTGCGTAGTAAATTCGCGCCTTGTTTCTACACCGCGATTACCACCATGGTTGCTTTTGGTTCGTTGCTGGTGAGCGGAATTCGACCCGTCATCGATTTTGGCTGGATGATGGTGATCGGTATATCAGTATCCTTCGTGTTGGCCTTCACCTTGTTTCCAGCAGCACTGATGCTACTGCCCCGTCTCGGCAGCAAACCCGGCCGAGATTTGACCGGTGCAGTGACCGCAGCGATTGCGAATTTCATTCAGCACCGCACTCGTGCTACTTGGGCCCTTTTTGGCTTGCTGATCTTGATTGCGCTGAGTGGCATTCCTCGCCTTTCGGTCGAAAATCGTTTCATCGATTACTACAAAAGTGACACTGAAATCTATCAAGGCATGACCTTAATCGACACTCAACTTGGCGGCACAACGCCACTAGAAGTGATCGTTAATGCGCCAGCCGACTTTTTACAAGCGAGTGAAGAATATGGTCAAGATGGCGACATCACTTCAAGCAGCTACTGGTTTAACAGCGATGGCCTGCGCGAAGTAGCCGAGATCCATGACTATCTAGACAGCCTGCCGCAAACCGGCAAAGTTCTATCGCTGCACACCGCGATGCAAATGCTGGAGTCGCTGAACGACGACAAAGCCTTCAGCGATTTCATGCTGGCGATTGTTTACAAGCGCATTCCAGATTCGATCAAGAAACCGTTGATCACACCGTATATTTCTGCCGATGGCAATCAACTGCGATTTAGCATTCGACTGTATGAATCGAGTAAGAACCTAAAACGCCAGCAATTGCTGGATCAAATTCGGTTCGACCTGCGTGACCGCTTCGGACTAGATTCCGAGCAAATTGAGGTTTCGGGCATGGCGGTGCTTTACAACAACTTACTGCAAAGCTTATTTCGTTCACAAATCATGACCCTCGGTGCAGTTTTCATCGCCATCCTGATCATGTTCATCGGACTGTTCAGGGCGTTCAAATTGCCGCTTGCGGCAATCGTGCCGAACATCATTTCGGCGGGCCTGATCCTTGGCTTGATGGGTTGGATCGGCATTCCGCTCGACATCATGACGATCACCATCGCGGCGATCAACATTGGCATCGGCGTCGATGACTCGATCCACTATATCCATCGTTTTCGTGAAGAGTTTTCCAAAGATCAAGATCACTGGGCGGCGATTCATCGATGCCACGATAGCATCGCTCGGGCGATGTATTACACCACCGTCACGGTGGTGCTCGGTTTCTCGATTCTCACATTGTCGAATTTTATTCCAACTATATACTTCGGCATTCTCAGCGGGCTCGCGATGCTAACCGCACTGATAGCCAACCTGATGCTATTACCCATCTTGCTCGCACGGTTTCGCTTGAGCTGAGATAATATGCCTACCCCCAATTTTTAAGGAGAGCTAACGTGAACCATATTCAGATTCCGATTTCACCCGGCGAGTTGCTCGACAAGATCACTATCTTACAAATCAAATCCGAGCGGATCAGCGACCCAGTCAAGGTTGCCAACGTGAACACTGAATTGACGATGCTAGAAGATGTTTGGCATAAGGCAGTGAACGTCGACCCAGATATAGTCGACTTGACTAACGAACTCAAACGCATCAACGAAGCTTTGTGGGAAATCGAAGACCACATTCGTGACGAAGAGCGCAACAAACGCTTTGGCGAGCGTTTCATCGAACTCGCCCGCGCGGTCTACGTGACCAACGACGATCGTGCCAATGCCAAGAAAAAGGTTAACCTGCACCTGAACTCGAATATCGTCGAAGAAAAATCTTATCAGGATTATCAGTAAGCTAATTCCTAATTGACCATGTTCGACAATTCAAACGAGCCTAAAAAAGATTTGGGATTTGCCCCTTTTATCAAAAACCAAAAATAATCATTGCGCAAAGTGAGCGCGGGATTTACGGCCAAACAAAGGTGGGCAAGAAAGTGGGTGGTGCCAATGAATCGGATATGTCGATGTTTTGCCAATTGAATTGATCGATCATCTGAATTCGTGGGCCGGCATGCGAAATCAATTCGCGGCCTTCTAAAATTCTCACCGCTTGATCAATCGAGATGCGCCCCTGCATCACCGGCGCATCGGTCGGTGCGGCGAGAATACGGCCTCGTCGAATGCCGCGATAAACCGCAGGTGTAAAGTAGGTCGAGACGATCTTAATCTGACGCTCCAATTGACGGTTGCGCAAAGTGCTGATCGCGG
>CBDTWQ010000122.1:0-5908 GCA_965364115.1 uncultured Gammaproteobacteria bacterium
CGGCGTCGACGAGTTAAGACAGCGAACATCGACAGCATTAGACTGACCAATGCGAAATAAAAGAACAAGCCTCTCGGACCCAATGATTCCATAAACTGCCCAGCAATAATCGGCCCCGACACCGCCCCGGCTCCGTAAGTGATCAGCAACGCGGCCGCAACCTGCACACGTTGATCAGAAGTCACCATGTCATTCGCGGTGGCCGCTGAGAGCGAATACTGGGTAAAGACAAATGCACCAAACAATCCAGCACCGGCCAAGATCCAGGTGAACTCATCGATAAATAGCATCCATATCGATGCAGCCGCAACAACCAGAGGAATGAAGACCAATAGAGGTCCGCGTCCAATCCGGTCAGACAGGTGCCCAATCGGCAACTGCAAAAACAAACCACTCATGATCATCACCGCCATGAAGGTTGATAACTCGGTTTGGGTCAGGCCCATGTTAGTGGCGTATACGGGGCCGAGTCCGTGAACGCTGGAATTAACCAGGCCACAGCAGAACACCCCAAGCACGCCAAGCGGCGCTACTTTATAAAGCGCAACCAGCGACATGCTTTTTGCGTCGGTTATCACCGGCGCTGTTGAGCGCGTCAGCAAGACGGGCAGTAAAGCCAATGAAAACACCACAGAGGCAAGACTGAACAGCTGGAATTCAGACGGGTCGCCAACCGCAAGCAAAAACTGGCCGCAGCCAGCGGCAAAATAATTGGTCACCATATAAAAGGAAAGCACCTGTCCTCGAGTCTGATTGTTGGCGCTGCTATTGAGCCAGCTCTCAGTCACCATAATCATTCCCGCCATGCAAAAACCAGCGACGATCCGCATCCCCATCCAGGCAAAGGGTGTGACGAAAATGGGGTGCAACAGTGCCGACACGGACATCAGTGAAGCGAAGGCGGCAAAGGAACGAATATGGCCAACGCGTGCGACCACTCTTGCGGCGAACAAGCCACCAAGCAGTAGCCCAAAGAAATAAGCGGCAACGATGAAACCAACTAAATTGGATGAAAAACCTTCGACCTGGGTTCGCACACCCAGCAAAGTCGAAAACAAACCGTTGGCAAGCAGCAACAATCCGTAGCTAGCTAGCAAAGATGCGACAGTGCCAAGAGTCTTAAACAAAGGGAGCTTCCGTAGAGTGGTTTCAAAGTATAACGTCTATTTAATGAATAACATGAGGGATATCACTTAGGAGACTGATCTAAATGACAAAAATACAAATCAATTGACACCGATCGCTTAACCCGTTTGATGGTTCCCCGATAGCGACTTCGGCTGATACTATAGCCGTTGACTTGATTGGAATGGCGAGACACGCAGATGGAAAAAACCATACTCTTAACCGGTGCGACCGATGGCATTGGACTTGCGACTGCTAGAATTTTAATTTCACAAGGTCACCACCTTTTATTGCATGGGCGTAATCCGAGCAAACTGGCATCTCTTGAAACGGAATTTTCGGCCGCATTGGCTAGCTCAAAGATTGAATTTTTCCGGGCCGACCTGTCTAGCCTGACCGAAGTCGAGGCCCTGGCAACGGCGGTCACCGCAAAGCACCCAGCGCTGGACGTATTGATCAACAACGCAGGCGTATATAACAGCCCCGATGCACTCACATCAGAGGGGCTAGAGATGCGCTTTGCAGTCAACACAATTGCTCCCTACTTATTGACCCAACAACTCATGCCATTAATGACGGCTAGTAGTCGCGTGGTCAATCTCTCGTCAGCGGCCCAAGCACCCGTTGAGATCCATGCGATGAAAGGCTCATCGACACTCATGGCGACACTCTCAGATGGATCCGCCTACGCCCAGAGCAAACTGGCACTGACCATGTGGTCACGCCATCTTGGACTCAAACTAAAGTCAACTGGCCCTGCGATCATCGCGGTCAACCCGGGCTCCCTGCTGGGCAGCAAAATGGTGAAAGATGCCTTTGGTGTTGAAGGTGGCGACTTGCAAATAGGCGCGGACATTCTGATTCGAGCAGCGCTTTCAGACGAATTTAACGAAGCGACCGGCCTGTATTTCGATAACGATTCGGGCCAGTTTGCCGAGCCACATGCGGATGCGCTGAATGTTCACATAACAGAGCAAGTAGTTAACGCCATCGAACAGATTCTGGCTAGCCGGGGCCACTTACGGTAGTAGGGATAAAAACCAAAGTTAAGAGAACCACTTTTTGAAACCGTTGTAACCTATTTATAGCCTACTACTAATGTTGCTTTCATCCCAGGATGATAGAAACAGTAGTAAGACAGTGACTGCGACTCAGTTACGATCAATTTTCTTTGCCCCATACTGACGATAATGCCGGTGTCCCATGATTTATCGACTGCGGTTGCTGTGTGGGGCACTATATCCTGGTTAATCCAAATTATTGTGTCGCCAGCATTTACCTGCAAGTTCTCAGGGGTAAATTGAAAACCACTGATGATAACCCTATGTGTCTGAACCTTCTCCTGTGAAAAAGTGAAGCTTGAATACAAGCAGGTGCTGATCATCGTGGCAACTACCACTGCCACGATGATCAGGTTCGAATTCGGTTTAAGCTTAGCAATCATTAAAGCGATTTAACCATCATCTCAGCATGGCTTTCATGCGCTTTAAATATCCCCAATCCAGTTTTGAACAGTGCTTTCACTTCGCCGTTTTCAATATTCGGAATGAAAGCGTTTTCGACCAAATCGTTGACTGCCTTGTGATAAGCCAATTCATTTTCTGCATAGCGGCGATCAAAGACCTTGCCACGTAACTGGCTCATTTCATTGACCAAATCAGTCGCCCCTTGTTCGAGTGCCTTGCTAAGAAAATTGTCCTGCGGGTTAGCATTCAGTTTGGCCAGTAAAGCAAGCGCCTGGGTATTCACCGCGGCATGATCACGGATCATCGTATTGGCAAATTCGTGAATCTTCGGGTCTGTAGAAATAGCCAGTGCCAAGTGCGCGTAACGAATGTCGATATTGTCAGCTGTATAAGCAACGTGGGCAATTTCCAAATCATTGAGGTCTGCGGCTGAGTCGGATCCGGCAGCATTCAAGCTAATTCCGGTAATGGCCAACAAGGTAAGTAAGTGATAACGAATTTTCATAGTATTCTCCAAATGTCTAAAAGGAAGGTTATGTTATTTGCCGTTTTTGACAAATTCACGGAGAGTATTTAAAACCAATTTTGATGAAACATTAATGATTAAAAGTACCTAATAATTGATCAATCGTACAAATATTTGTTATCGTGCTTCTAATCACCCTATCAATCATCTATTTTCTTGGACCTATGGACTTACTCAGCGATATTCTTTCTCATCTAAAGTTGTCGGGTACTTTGTACTTTCGAACTTCTTTTACATCACCCTGGAGCATTCAGGTGCCATCCTATGAAAAGGTGTCACGGTTTCACTTTGCTCATCGCGGTCGCTGTCTGGTTCGAATAAAGGCAACCGAAGATCCCGTGCATCTCGATCAAGGCGATCTGGTGATTATCACTCGAGGTGCAGGACACACCCTTTATTGCGATCCGACGACCGAATTTCCCGCGCTGCCGCTGGATGACGTGGTAAAGCAATCAGGTTTCACCGGACAAGGCACCTTGGTTTATGGCGCCGCAGGCACCCATCATGAGACGCAACTGATTTGTGGGCATTTCGCCTTTGACAATGACGCAACCCATCCGCTCATCGAAGCCCTGCCATCACATATTCATATCCGCAATTACGGTCAGTCTGCAGGTAGTTGGATGGAAAATACGTTAAAAGTCATTGGCTCTGAGGCAGGACAAGAACGACTAGGAAGCGATTTGATCGCATTGAAAATGTCCGAAATTATATATGCTCAAGCAATTCGTACTTATTTAAGCGAAGAAGGCAGCCGCCAAAAGAACTTGGCGGGATTTTCCGATCCGGCCATTGCGAAAGCACTTAAAGCTATACACGAAGTGCCCGGGAAAAACTGGACCCTAGCAAAACTCTCGCAAGTAGCCGGGTTATCACGCACTTCATTGTCGAATAAATTTTCCAATTTTCTATCAGTAACCCCGTTAGGGTACATCACGCAATGGCGAATGCAGGTTGCTCGCCAACGTCTTATCGAAACTAGCGCCTCTATAATTGAGATTGCGGAAGAAGTGGGATATCAATCCGAAGCAGCGTTTGGCCGGGTGTTTAAAAAACACTTTGGTATTGCACCTGCCAGCTACCGGCGCAACAAAAGAGCATTGGCTAGTTGAGGTGTGTCGTTTCGCTATCTTCTGTGTTCTACATTCTGACACGAGAATATCGGCGAGCTAATCCTTAGAATTGGTTCTTGTTCTTCATCAGCAACCGACGCCTAACCGATAAGAGTTTCAATATCGGAGCAGAAAGAAGTCGCTAAATCGTTACCACGAACCACTCGTTAGATTCTTTCGCGAGCTAATCACTAGTGGCTTTAGTTTGATTGTGTCTTCTAGCTAAGCCTTGTGTACTCAGCGGGCCTCTAATGTGATATAAAACACCCTCGATTTCGAGCAAGCCGTTATCGAAAAACTCGATCTCGACCAAACCGGTCTCGACTAAACTGCATTCGATAAAACAAGGACTGTTCATAACAATCTATTGCCAGGTCGCTCCAATGTGCTGCCTAGACAAGACTAACGGATCACTACACCACCATGCCCCAACCCCTAGAAGTTCTGCAAACCCGTTTTGGCTACTCAGATTTCCGCTTGCAACAGCGGGATATAGTAGAGACGTTAGTGTCAGGCGGCGATGCGCTAGTTTTGATGCCAACCGGTGGCGGCAAATCGCTGTGCTATCAAATTCCGTCGATCATTCGTCAAGGCGTTGGCATTGTGATCTCTCCATTGATCGCGCTAATGCAAGATCAGGTTGACGCGCTAGCGTTAAATGGGGTTAAGGCCGATTTTCTTAATTCAACACAGTCCCAAGAACAGCAGCGTGAAGTTAAACAACGACTGCTAAATCAGAGCATTGACTTGCTATATGTTGCGCCTGAACGGGCCCTCACGACTGACTTTTTGCAACTATTATCGGAGAGTGAAATTGCGCTATTTGCGATAGATGAAGCGCATTGTGTGTCTCAATGGGGACATGATTTTCGGCCTGACTATCAGAACTTAAAGCTGTTACACGCGCGTTTTCCGCAGGTGCCTCGAATCGCCTTAACCGCAACCGCTGATCGTATAACCTTGCGAGAAATTGAGCAGCAGTTGCAATTGGAATCAGCTAAAAGTTACGTTCACAGTTTCGATCGCCCGAATATATTTTATCGAGTGACCCAAGGCGACAATAACCGCCAACGATTATGGGATTTCATCCAGCAAAACCACCCCAACGACGCCGGCATCATCTATTGTTTGTCGCGTAAAAAAGTCGAGGAAACTGCTCGTTGGCTAGCGGACAAGGGCCGCAATGCGCTGCCCTATCACGCGGGTCTTGATAAACTAGTTCGAGCCAAGCATCAGCGCCAGTTCTTGCAACAAGAGTCAGTCATCATTGTCGCCACGATTGCTTTTGGAATGGGAATCGACAAGCCCGATGTGCGCTTTGTCGCGCACCTGAATCTGCCGAAGAATCTCGAATCTTATTATCAAGAGACCGGACGGGCCGGTCGCGACGGGGAGCCGGCAAACGCCTGGATGGCATACGGCCTGCAAGACATCATTATGTTGCGCCAAATGACCGCGCAGAGTGATGCGGGTGAGCAGTTCAAACGCTCACTGCATCAAAAAATGGAATCAATGTTGGGGTTTTGCGAGCAGTCTGACTGTCGCCGCCAAACTTTGTTGCATTACTTTGATGAGACATTGTCCGCCCCTTGCGGTCATTGTGATAATTGCCTGGATCCACCAGAAACCTGGGATGCGACCGAACCGGCACGAATGGCGCTATCTTGCGTGATTCGAAC
>CBDTWQ010000123.1:0-5879 GCA_965364115.1 uncultured Gammaproteobacteria bacterium
CTGAGCATAGACACTAGCTGACGCTCATATTTGGCCTTTTTATTATCAAAGAAACCAACATGCGTGGCTTTAATCCTGCCTCGATAATCGATCACATAACTCGAGGGCATGCCTTTAAGTTTGAATACCTTCGCTAAACGTCCCTTAGGGTCGTAGAGGATCGGAAATGAAGTTGGAACTTTGTCGAGGAAAACCTTGGCACTCGAGCGGTCTTTGTCGAGGTTGACCGCAAGGACTTTCAGCCCACGTTTCTCATAACTTTGATGCATCTCATTCATCCATGGGAAGGACTTTCGACAAGGCCCGCACCAAGAAGCCCAAAAATCAAGATAGACCACATCGCCAGGTTGCATATTGGTGGCGGCTTGAATTTCCTTAAATATCGATGATGGCAGCGTCTCAGACGCCTGAGTCGAAAACGACAGTTGAATCAGGCAGGCCATAATAAAAATTCTGATAGTCATAATTATCTCGCGGTAGATGAATGAGGTCAGCCGACTATGTGGAGCCTCTAGCCCGACATCAGTTAACCAAGAGTATAGGAGAAAACTAGAAAAAAACGGCCGCAGCGCGACTCAAATCGAACGTTATTTAAGCGCTTCTAACCGAATTTGCAGGATCAATATTGAGTGTTATTTTTGATCAAAGGGTTTTGCATTGCATTCATTTTTGCACTTTTCTATCAAACCGGATTATGATTTAGAACCTTACCCATCAATTGACGCCGCAAAAATAGATCCTAGCCTTGCCGATAGCGATTACTACGAGAACAAGAGCAAGCTTGACAGTGGCCGAGTATGCTTGGTGCTGGACTGAGTGGTGCTGGATGACAAATTTTGATCAAATTTGATGAAACTAGAAGTTTTTAAATTCCATGCAATGGGCGGGCCTGCACAGGTCAGGTTTTACGCCAATTCAAGATCAATCGCGCAGAAATGGGCCGATGGCGCGATCGCGGAAATCAATCGATTAGAGCAAAAATATTCGCGTTATCGCGCTGACAGCGTTGCCAGTGAAATAAACGCTAAAGCCCATCAAGGAATCGAGCTAGACGAAGAAACCACCCTACTGCTCAACTATGCCAATCAATTGTTTGACCAGAGCGACCGATTGTTCGACATCACTTCTGGAATATTGCGCCAAGTTTGGGATTTCAAATCAGGCGTCCTTCCGCAGCAAAAACAAATTAATGCGATTCTGCCGCTGATTGGCTGGCAAAAGGTGACCTGGAACCCGCCTTTTCTGCAATTCCCTGTCGCTAACATGCAAATCGACTTTGGTGGCTATGTCAAAGAATATGCGGCCGACGCGGCGGCTAAAATCTGTCGTCAAATGGGCGCGGAATCAGGTCTGGTCGATTTGGCAGGTGACATTAGTATTGTCGGCTCGACCCCTGACAATAAGGGGTGGCCAATTGGCATCAGCAACCCCAAGAATCCGGCGACCGCATTGAGCCGCCTGAACTTGAGGGCTGGGGGTTTGGCTAGCAGCGGTGACTATGAACGCTCGATAGTGGTCAGCGGCAAACGTTACAGCCATATTCTAAACCCGCTAAGCGGATGGCCAGTCGACACTTTTGCCGGCGTTTCGGTGGTCGCAGATGCCTGTTTGCTTGCCGGCAGCCTGTCGACTGTTGCGATGCTGAAAGGCGAGCAACTTGGTCGGGCTTGGCTGGAAGAAATGGCGATGCCATTTTGCTGCATCAGCCATTCAGATGAGGTTCACGCCAGCGACGAATTTAGCTTATCTTGAGTTTAAATCCGAGCAACGACACTGGCGCCTCATGCTTGGATTTTGCTTGGGTTGCTAAGGACACCGCCCCTTGAAATAACAATGAACTATTTAAGCTAGGAACCGCTACTGAGGTAAAATCCGATGCTCCCGGCGTCGTAGTCGTCGGTGCCCGAAATATATTCCATGACGGTGTATTTGACCCCGAACTGAAGGAAAGAACTGATTTGATATCCGTAACGTAAGATCGCGCCAGTGCTGTTTTCGAATACGATGTCGGTTGGTGGAAACCCAGCTACCGCATCGTTATAGACGGGGTTGAGGTGTTGCACGATGCCGACGCCAAAGCGATGCGCACCCGCGTGCAATAAATAACTGCCCTCGAAAACGTCTGCTTGATAGTCTCCGTTGCCATTAGACACGTTAATTGAGTCGGAAAGTTGACCTAAGCTCAAGATCATTGAAGAACCAGCTCTGCGACCAAACTCGTGGGTCAGCCCAAAGGAAAACTGCATCCCACCGCCTAGGTTTAGGTCTTGACCGCCAGAGGTTGTAAGCATGTTGTCGCCGCCGCCCTCTAAAGAGCCTTCCAGATGCAGACCAAGCGCATTGCTAGCAGAACTAAATGCCAGCAGGAAACAGATCAGAATAAGCCTTGTTGAAACTAAGTTTTTCAAGAACACCATCGCCTTGCCTCCTTAAACAGTAACCCCCACGCCACTACCGAGCATAGTACAAACTGACAAAATTGCTTAAATCAAGGGTACGATTAAGCACCGCACTGATTCAAAACCAGTCGCTGATTGAGGGAGGTTGTCAAATTCTGTTTAGTTTCACCCGTTGTGTCGGACAATGTCACCTGTCAGCAGATAGAGGACATCTTCAGCGATGTTGCAGGCATGGTCGCTAATCCGCTCAAGTTGTCGACAAACCGATAGAAAAAGAATTTGCTGCTCGGTGAAATCAGGGTTGCTTTTGATTCGATCGGTGATTTTGTGATGCATCTTGCGGTTCAGTTTGTTGACCAGGTCATCCACCCTAATCACGTCACTCGCAATCACCGCGTCCCTTTCGACCATTGCCAACAGGCTTTTACGCAACATCAACTTGGCCTGTTGATACAATTTTATGATTTCGGGGGGTGTTTCGATCTTATCCAACTCGGAGAGTTGAATCGCTCGCTCGGCAATATTAACCGCATGATCGCCAATTCGTTCTAAATCATTGTTGATTTTCAACACCGAAATGATGAGTCGCAAGTCTTCGGCCATCGGCTGATGCAGCGCCAGCAACTTGAGACACTCTTCTTCCAGTTCGACCTCGCGCTGGTCGATTTTTTCGTCATGCTTAATGACTTTTTCGGCGAGTTCCTTGTCGGAATTTTTTACCGCGCGAATCGCCAGCTTGACTTGATTTTCAACCTGATCGCCAAACTCTATGACTTGCAGATTTAGCCTATTAATTTCTCGAATAAAGTGTCTTGACAAAATTACCTCTCAGCTAGCCGAAGCGGCCGGTGATGTAGTCACGTGTGCGTTGATCATTTGGGTTTTGGAATATCTGCTCAGTATCGCCTACTTCAACCAAAGCACCCATATGGAAGAAACCGGTTTTTTGTGAAATGCGGGCCGCCTGTTGCATCGAGTGGGTGACGATCACAATGGTGTAGCTTGTTTTTAGCTCCCACATCAAGTCTTCAATTCTGGCGGTGGCAATCGGGTCTAGCGATGAACAGGGCTCATCCATCAGAATGATATCTGGGTTGACCGCAATCGCGCGAGCAATGCACAAACGCTGCTGCTGGCCGCCGGAAAGACCGGTGCCCGGCTCTAGCAGGCGATCTTTAACTTCCTCATACAAGCCCGCTTTTTTTAGGCTGCTGATGACAATTTCGTCGCAGCTGTCGCGGTCTTCAGCCAAACCGTGAATTCGGGCGCCGTAAGCTACATTGTCATAAATTGACTTGGGGAACGGGTTCGGCTTTTGGAAGACCATCCCAACTCGCGCCCGAAGATAAACCACATCGACCTCGGGTTGATAGATGTCTTGATTATCAATTCGAATCTCGCCTTCAACACTGCAACCATCAATCACGTCGTTCATCCGATTAATGCAGCGAAGAAAAGTCGACTTACCGCAACCCGACGGCCCAATGAGGGCGGTGATCTGGTGCTCAAACATATCGATCGAAACCTGGTGCAAGGCTTCTTTTTTACCGTAGGAAACCGAAACATTCCGCGCGCAGATTTTTGGCTCAGGATTTGAGCTGGCGGCCTGAACACCCAATTCCGCTGGGTTATTTTCGACGAGATTACTATTCATAGAGTTTCACTGGATCAATCGTCTCTTACCATTTGCGTTCAAAACGAGAGCGCAGCATCACGGCCGCGAGGTTCATGATAATTAAAAAACCAATAATGACCATAATCGCGGCTGAAGTTTTCTCGACGAAGCCGCGCTCTGCACTCTCGGCCCAAAGATAGACCTGCACTGGCAATGCCGATGAAGGGTCGAGCGGCGTGCCGGGAACACTGATCACAAAGGCGACCATGCCGATCATTAACAGGGGCGCAGTTTCACCTAGCGCCTGCGCTAAACCGATGATAGTTCCGGTCAGCGTTCCCGGCATGGCTAGCGGCAAAACGTGATGAAGAACGGTTTGCATCGGTGAGGCACCCATCGCCAGCGCGCCTTGGCGAATTGAAGGCGGCACCGATTTAATCGATGCTCGACAGGCAATAATGATGGTTGGCAAAGTCATCAGCGACAGCACGATGCCACCAACCAGTGGGGTGCCCCTGGGTAGCTCAAACACATTCAGAATGATCGCAAGACCGAGCAGCCCGAAAATGATCGAAGGCACTGCTGCGAGGTTGTTAATATTGGCCTCGATGAAATTGACCAATCGGTTCTTTGGCGCGAACTCTTCTAAATAGATTGCCGCCGCGACGCCGACGGGAAACGACAACAGCAGACACACCAGCAACGCATAGAAGGTCCCGACGACGGCACTGCCGATGCCGGCAAGTTCGGCCGATCGGGAATCGCCATTGACGAAAAAAGCCCAGTTAAACTGGCTACGGATTCGGCCTTCTTCGAGCAGTCGGTCATACCAACCCAATTGAAGGTCGCTGATCTTACGCCTCGACTGTTGAATTTCACGCGGTGCATTGCCTTTGTGAATTTGATCAAGATCCGAGCCAACCGGCACCCAAACTGAATCGATCTGACCGAGTCTAGTTGGCTCATCAAGCAGATGGGCCTCTAGCGTACGTGCCGCGCCGGAAGACAACATTTTGGCCAGTTGTCGGCGTTCCTTGCGACTGGTCACCTCTTCGAATTGGGCGTAAAAGGCTTTACGAATCGCGATTTTATACTTCCCTGATTTCAGGCTTTCATTCGTGATCGGCGCTTTTAGCCCGAGGTTTTCGGCAGACAAATGAACATCAACCAACACCTCGGTTCGCCAAAAAGCGCTGAACCCTGAGGAAAACACGTTCCACAGCAAGGTAGATAACGCTAAGCCCCCGCAAAACAACGCGAGCATGCCATAGAACCTAAATCGCTTTTCCGCGCGATAACGTTTCCGCAATCGAAGGCGAGCCTTTTCACTGATGCCGGACAGATTAGTCATACTTCTCCCGGTACTTATTGACGATATGCAAGGCCACGATGTTAAGCGCCAGCGTGATGATAAAGAGAACCAGACCCAAGGCGAATGCGGCCAGCGTTTTAGCACTGTCAAACTCTTGATCACCCACCAGAATGGTCACGATTTGGACAGTAACGGTGGTGACATTGGCCAATGGGTTAAAAGTCAGGTTGGCCGCAAGACCTGCCGCCATCACCACGATCATGGTTTCGCCGATAGCACGCGAGAAACCCAACAACACCGACCCTGCGATTCCTGGAAGGGCCGCTGGCAGCACGACTTTTTTGATTGTTTCAGATCGGGTCGCACCCAATCCTAACGACGCCTCACGCAACGATTGTGGCACTGCGCTAATCACGTCATCGGAAAGTGACGAGATAAAAGGAATGATCATCAAACCCATCACCACGCCCGCCGCCATTGCGCTTTCTGACGACGTGGCAAACCCTAGACCGGTGCCAAATTCGCGCACTAAAGGTGCGACCGTCAAGGCCGC
>CBDTWQ010000124.1:0-5794 GCA_965364115.1 uncultured Gammaproteobacteria bacterium
AGGAAACCATCGGCGCCGCGATGAAAACCGGTCGTGAGTTGGTTTCGGCCAGCTTTGTGACACCCTATCCCCCCGGCTTTCCAGTGTTGGTGCCAGGGCAGGTGATCAGCGAACAAATTCTGGCGTTTATTCGCGCGCTAGACGTCAAAGAAATTCATGGCTATGACCCGGAAGTGGGGTTGCAACTGTTTACCGAAGAAGCGCTGCAGCAGGTGCAAACATCAGCCTAGCCGCAAAGCCGCCGCATCGCATGAGTCACCGCTCTCAGACTATTGTTAGCGGCTCAGAATTCGTTCCGAAACTGTTGGCCAGTTTGTTGCTCTCGCGGTTACTTTCAGCGCCGCGGGTAAGGCCGCGTATAAAGCCATTCTTATAAGAAAGTTCTAGATGAACATAAAGACGCGCAAGGAATACACCGATGCTAATCGAGTCGCTTGGAATCAAGCCGCCTCTCGGCACGCCGACCATAATAATCAAGCATTGCTCGAAGCATTCAAGAAACCTGGCCATGTCACACTACAAGGCGAGATCCTTAAAACCTTGTTGAGTGTTGGAGTAAGAGACAAAAAAGTGATTCAGCTGTGCTGCAATAATGCCATTGAAACCCTGTCATTGCGCAATCTTGGGGCAAGCTACTGCGTGGGTGTGGATGCCGCGGAAGAATTCCTCGCCGATGGTCAAACTTTCATCGAGATGGCCGAAGCAGAAGATCAGGTCGAACTGATCAATGCCGATGTTTATGCATTGCCCAAACGCCTGATAGGGTCGTTTGATTTGGTAGTCACTACGATTGGCGTGATCGGCTGGATGCCCGAACTCGAAGCCTTCTTTGACGTAATCCAAAGTCTGTTGAAACCCGGCGGAACCCTAGTAATGGAAGAGACGCATCCCATATTGCTGATGTATGAACCCGATTCAAAAGGCGGTTTGTCCTCAATTCAATACTCTTATTTTAATAGCCAAGTGTGGGAAGAAACCGAAGGGCTGGACTACTTTAGCGGAGAGACGTATGAGTCAGCACCTAACTTTAGTTTCATGCACCGCCTCGACCAAATTCTAATGGCAGGCATCAACAATGGCCTGCGATTGGTAAGTTTTAAAGAACTGGATCACGACATCTCGCTGTACTGTTCCGACCTCGAACATAGCGCCACTAAACCGCCCTTAGGTTTTGTCATGGTAATGGAAAAATGAAACCTGCCGAGAGGAGTTAACGAAACGCCGAAGTCATCGCTAATCGATTTTGAAAAACAAATTATCACCAACCAATTCAAGCCATAGCGCTCACATTATCGGCTGGTCCTAGGCCAGTCCGATTGTATGTATGGTTTGCGGGGTGCACCCTCCAATCTCGCTGCAAGCCAAACTTTAATAATCGATTGTCTTGTTACGCCTAGTCGTGAAGCCTCTTTCACGTTGGAAAAACTTCAGGCTTTGCCCCCATGGTGGGTGAGGATGGGGGTATTTTCAAAAAAAAGTGAATGCCTCCGATGGTGTCAATAGACTGATTTAAGGGCGCTTACGATAATCGCGCCCTTTCGGTATCGATTAAAAGCCGATAACAAGACCTGCATTTACTGAACTGACGTCAACCCCGTTATCATTGAAATAGCTTATATAGTCAATGAATACATTGACCTTTTGAAGTTCGGTTTGAAAGCCGATACCAAAACCTATGTCACTATCACTAACTGAATTGTTGTAGTTATTAGCGCTGCTTGAAACGCTGACGTTGGATGGGCCTATCATTCCGTATATAGAAGACTTCTCTCCGACAGGAATGTCGCCCCGCACATATAGAAACAGAGTCACAACGGCAAGGTCATCACCGGCAAAATCGTCTTCGAGTAGCGAGACGCCGGCTTCGGCGCCGACGCTGAAAAATTCGCTGTAATCTATACCAACTCGACCGATGACTTGCCCTGGTTTTATTACGTCCGCGGAGTCATCAAAGTTCATTAAGCCACCGCCAAGTGATAGGTAAGCTCCATCAGCAGCGTATATTGCAGGTGAAAATATAAGAGTTACCCAGACAATCAATGCCTTTCTTATTCCGTTCATAGTGCTTCCTTTTATGGTGTTTTATTGAGCGCTTAATGTTAACTAGATTAAAGGTTCATTCAACCTTTGAGTTGGTATTTTTTAACTAGTTTTAACCATTGCAACCAACAATCGCGCAGAAGTGTTAACTGGTCGAGTATTTTTTGCGCAATGAAGAAAAATTGTCTGCAGAATAAAAGTTTCGCCTAATTAATCTTGTGATGGTCATGTTTGCTCAATTATCTGAAAAACGAACATGACATTGTTGAACGAAGCCACTGAGCGGCAGAACGGATAGATAAACGATGATTCCCCTGCACAGACTGTCTGGTCTGTGATTACTAGAGGAACTATTTTGATGGGTGAAAAAAACGGGAACCAGCGATTCAGTCCTGCTAAAATTCAGGCTTAAATCCCCTCTTTATAAGTGCCTCTCTAGGTTTGTGCACGGCTAAAGCACGGTCAGAAAAAATCTGCCAATCAAATGTTTGTTTGAAAACTTCAAAACTAATCATCCCACTGGTTCCGTTTACCAGTAGGTTTATAACGTAACCCCTTTTAACCAGGCCAGTTGATGTAAGATCCATTTTGTCCCAGTCAATAGGTTCTCCCGTGACTCCTTCATATGGAGAGCTGTATCCACCTTTGGTTTGGCCGAAATTTTTTATATCAAAGACAAGGCCGGTGAGAATCAAAGCCGCTAATATAAAGCCGAGTAACACATTAACCTTTAAAATTGTTGTCATAGCTGGTCTCGTTTTCCTCGTGTGTATTTTCGGGATGTCATTTATTTAAACTCGAATCAATTGCTTAACCAGTCGCCTAGGGCCATGCAACACCGGTTCTGCTTTGCCCAAACGAAATAGCATCTGCACCGTTTCATCAGAGGGAATGTTGAAGCTTTTTTTGAATGACTGCTGTAAAGCGAGCATGTCGTCATATTCCTGTAAAACTTGACTCATCGGATGTTGTGCAAGCCCCATCATTGTGGTCTGCAAGTTCATTCGACAATAATCACGCCCCACTTTCAGCTGATCCAGGCGCGTGTTACTGGGTGTTGAAATCCAGCCAAAGCTATTGGTCGACTGCGTAACTTTTTGAGTCATATCGACTGCCTGTTGTCCAAATTCAGTTGAGTCTTTTTCAACTTTTTTCCGATTGAGAAAGAATGTCTCTGCAATAAATTTGGTGATGCCCGTGAGTCCTGCCTGCGCTGTGCCGAATCCATCCCGGTATTGGCGAACTTCATCATCGTTAAAGCGAAACATCTTTATGGTTTCCATATCACGCTGCTTGTTGCCGACTTCAATTTGCATGGCCTCGGTAAGTGTTTTAACTAGAATTGCTTTTGCCGAGCTTGATCGCTGAAAAGTCAGAGGATATTCGCTGTGTGCCGCATGGGTTTTCTGCAGTGTCGTAATCTCGGTTTTGTTTAATTGATAGCCGCTGTATTCACGTTTATTGGAATGCCGTGTCAAAAGAGAATCGAACAAAGGATCTATTCTAATTCCTGCATTTTCGATCAACCTGATACTGGCTACGGGCTTGTTAGCAAGCTCAGTATTGCTATAGATTCCTTGCGGGAAATAATCAATTACCGCCTGGTAACCCAAGCCAGTAGCGGCGATAGAGAGTGTTTCCAGAAATGTACCCTGACCGATGTGAATTTGACGATGAACAGGATCTGTTTCGGGAAGCAATCGTTCAGGGTCGACGTAAAGGTCAAAACTCATTGGCCCAGTTAACCGGATGACCCAGGGTTGTTTATTATGCGGATTTGGGCTCAGGATGGCGTAAGCAAGTACCTGAAATCGAATATCGGTTTCGAGTTTATCCGGCCCATTCCAGCCATAATCATCTTCAGCTGTGCTATCGATACAGCCGACGAGACTGCTTGATAAAGCAATACTGCCGATACCTACGCCGGTGACTTTGATAAAATTTCTACGATTCATAACAATTCTCCCAAATATTAGTATAGAGTATGCATTCCATGGAATTAATAATACATTCTTGGGAATGTAAATACAAGAGAATTATTCGATGCGCAATGAAGAGTTAGAGATGAGAGAGAAAACTGAAGTCCGTATGACGGTTCTGCTCGGCATCATTCAGCAATTGATGTCTACTCGAAATAACCGTCTATTTGCAGGTCAAGAGCTAACGTTGTCTCAATTTGGTGTGTTAAATCATTTCACTCACGAAGCACAACGCAGCTGGACAATCACTGAACTAGCTAATGTCATGGAAATGAATCAGCCCGGCATCACCAAGATAGTGACTGTGTTGTTGAAGAAGAATTTGTTGCAATCAAAACCAGATAAAGTCGATAGGCGCAAACGTCATCTGACAATTACCCAGCAGGGCCTGACGTATTGTAAGAATACCTTTAGATCGCTACTGCCCGAGATATCGCAACTGTTTGTCGAATGGAACGACAGTTCCTTAAAGCAGTTTCATGGACATCTGGAAAAGTTAGTGGTTTGGCTTGATGATCATCGGGATGCATAGGCGAGAGCGAATAAACAATCTTGCCACCTGCAAGGCGCTCGCCTTTCCGATGGCACTGACAAGCCCGAGTCAAATTTTCAATCAGGGCTTAAGCCGTGGCATATGCGCTACTCTCAGCGATATAATCGGCAGTGGGGATAATCTCTAGCTGTAGACCTTGGATAGATAAACGTCAATTTGACACTTGACCTCTCTTCCAGTTTCAACTTGATACTGCCTAAGCAAAATCAAAGCTTGTTGCATGAATTAGATATAGTGTCTATTCTGCGTGCGCTCAGAACAAACGAACACTGCGGCGACAAAAATATAAATATGTTTAAAACAACTTGTCAGATCTGATGAGTTTTTAAAGTAGGTATTAGTCGGGGAAACTCAGGAGCTCTCAAATCAAATCAATAAAGCCAACTATGGTAAAAGAAAAAAATATGAATGTAGAAAAATTGAATATCCCAGTGAAGTCGATAGCTGTATTAATGGCTTTGGTCGTTGGTGCATTAGGCTCTGTTTATACGGTCAACGAAGGACATATCGGTATTGTAAAGCGCTTTAGTGAAGCCAAAGAACAGGTAAACCCAGGTCTGCATTTTAAAGTGCCGTTTATTGATAGTGTTGAAGAAATAGAGGTGCGAACCCGTAAAAATGAAGAAAAAATGGCTTCGAGCACTAGAGAGCAAATGCCGGTGACGATTAGTGTCTCGGTTAACTGGACGGTAGACAAAGCAGCTGCATTGGAGCTATATCGACAATATGGTGGCTTGTCACAGTTTGAGAGTCGAATTTTGGATCCACGGTTTAGATCAGCCACTAAGGATGTCATCCCACAATATGATGCCGAACGGCTTATTCAAGATAGAGCCGGCGCCATTCAGGCGATTGAAGCCAACTTGATTGAAGAAATGAAAGACTTTCCCGTGACTGTCGATAATATCCAAATTGAAAATATCAAATTACCAGCGAAGTACTTAACTTCAATTGAAACTAAGCAAACTGAAAAGAATTTAGCGGATGCAGAAAAGCATAAATTGGCTCGACAAAACCTTGAGGCTCAAAGGGGTGTAAATACCGCTAAAGCAAGAGCTGATGGTATTAAATTAGTGGCCATAGCTGAAGCAGAGTCAATTCGAATTAAGGGTTTGGCGGAAGCCGAGGCGATTACCGCTAAAGCCAAAGCACTGGGTAACAACCCGCTTATTGTTAAATTGACCGAAGCGCAAAGCTGGGATGGTAAGTTACCTGCAACGAT
>CBDTWQ010000125.1:0-5771 GCA_965364115.1 uncultured Gammaproteobacteria bacterium
GGTGGCGTTGGCGGCTATTTTGGCGGCCGACTGTTGCAAATCGGCCAGGACGTCAGTTTCATTGCGCGGAATCAAAATTTAGAAGCGCTGCGTAAGCATGGTCTAAGGGTCGACAGCATCGCTGGCGATTTCAGCATTGCTAAAGTTAATGCCACCGACAAACCGGCTGAACTAGGCGTGATGGATTACGTTTTCTGCTGCGTCAAGGCTTGGCAAGTGCCAACCGCAGCCAAGGCCATGCGGCCTATGGTCGGGCCCGATACGCTCGTTATTCCGCTACAGAACGGCGTCGAAGCTACCACCCAGTTGGCGGCTGAAATCAACCCGGCCAATGTGCTAGGCGGGCTGTGCGGAATCATCGTTTTCCTAGCCGACGCTGGGCATATCAAACATAGTGGCGCCAATCCCTTGATTCGCTTTGGTCACCTCGACAATCGCCCCGACCCTCGGGTCAACATCTTATCCGAGCTTTTGAATCGATGCCGCGGGGTTAAGTCCAGCATTCCTGATGACATTCATGTCGCGATGTGGCAAAAGTTCATGTTGGTTACGCCATGGAGCGGCCTAGGGTCGGTTTCTCGCGCACCTCTTGGGGTGCTTTTAGAGCAGACGGAAACCCGCGAGCTGTTGACCCAAGCGATTGAAGAGGTCTACCAGCTTGGCCTCGCCTATGCGATCAATTTGCCCAAAGACAGTGTGCAAAAAACACTCGATGTGTTGGCCGACATTCCAGCCAATTCAACCTCGTCAATGCAACGCGACATTGCCAAAGGCCGACCTTCCGAGCTAGACATGCAAAATGCCGCGGTGGTTCGCCTGGCGCATGAAATCGGTATAGAAACGCCGGTAAATCAATACTTTTTGGCCAGTTTGCGCACCCTGGAATTGCGTGCAAGAGGCGCGCTGACGTTTAACCGCCGGTCAACGCCGCGCTAGGGCTTTAACCTCTCGACGGCGGCGGTGAAGGATGAATTCGGTGTAGCCGTTAGGACTTTCCCGGCCTTGAAGAACCAGTTCCAGCGCGGCTTGAAAAGCAATGTTGTTGTCGAAATCAGGCGCCATGTTTTGATAGTCGGCATCGGTCGAATTTTGACGATCCACCACCTGCGCCATTTTCTCAAAAACACCGCGCACTTGCGCTTCTGAGATGACTCCATGATGCAACCAATTGGCTATGTGTTGACTTGATATTCTCAAAGTCGCGCGGTCTTCCATCAAATTTAGATCGCTAATGTCTGGCACCTTGGAACAGCCTACCCCTTGATCGATCCAACGCACCACGTAACCGAGAATGCTCTGCGCATTGTTTTCCAATTCTTTGATCAAATCGCCATCGTTAATATTGCGACCGTCCAGAAGCGGAATCGTAAGAATATCATCGAGACTGGCGCGCGGGCAGTTAGTCAATTGCCGCTGGCGCAAATTGACATAAACATCATGGTAATGCATCGCGTGTAAGCAGGCGGCGACCGCCGATGGCACCCAGGCGGTGCTCGCCCCGGCGCGCGGATGCGCAATTTTCTGCTCCATCATGGCGGCCATATTATCCGGCGCAGCCCACATCCCCTTACCGATTTGTGCTCGACCCTTCAACCCCGCTTCCAGGCCAACGTCGACATTCCAATCTTCGTAAGCCATCAGCCAGGTTGAGTTTTTGATTTCATTTTTAGGGATCACCGCATCCGCTTCCATGCTGGTATGAATCTCATCGCCAGTACGGTCAAGAAATCCGGTGTTAATAAAAGCGATTCGATCTCGAGCGGCTCGAATGCACTCTTTGAGATTAACTGTGGTGCGACGCTCTTCATCCATAATTCCAATTTTAAGGGTCAAGGGTGGCAGCCCCAGCGCTTGCTCCACTCGAGCAAATAAATCGACTGCAGCGGCCACTTCCTGCGGTCCGTGCATTTTTGGTTTGACGATATAAACACTGCCCCGCTGACTATTTTTGAAAGCATTGTTAGTGATCAAATCATGCTTTGCCGCCAACGCTGTGACCATCGCATCGAGGAAAGTTTCCGGAATTTCTTTACCCTCGAAAGTCACCACGTCGGTGTGCATGTGCGTTCCAACATTGCGCACAAACATCAAACTGCGACCCGGCAAAGAGAAAGGCTCACCATTGGGCGCGATAAACTCGGGGTCCGGGTTAAGCGTACGCTCAAGCGCTTCAGAGCCACGCATCACGGTAGCCTTCAAATCACCGCGCATCAACCCCAGCCAGTTTCGATAGACCCGCAACTTGTCTTCTGCATCCACCGCCGCGACCGAATCTTCACAGTCCATAATGGTGGTTATCGCCGACTCTAGACGAACATCATAAATGCTGGCCAGGTCACCTTGGCCAATAAAAAAACCTTCACCGATTAACAGCTCAATATGCAAATTATTGTGCTTGAAAAGAATCGCGCTGGGCGCATCCAGGTCGCCTCGATAGCCAACGAAAGACTCACGCCAACCGAGTTCGGTCTTGCTGCCATCGCCCATCACCACGATCAACTTGCCCGATTGGACCTTATAGCGAATTGCGTAGCTGTGGCTGCCAGCGGCCAGTGGCACGGCTTGATCGAGAAAGTCTCTGACATAGCGAATGACTTGCTGACCCCGAACCGGATTATATTTTGGCGTTTTTTTGCAGCCCGCGACTTCGAGAATAATGTCGGTGCCATAAAGCGCATCGTACAAGCTATACCATCGCGCATTCGCCGCATTCAACGCGTAGCGAGCATTATCAACTGGCACCACTAGCTGCGGCCCCGCGATTTTACCGACCTCATCATCAACATTCTCGGTGCTGACGCTAAACCCCTCACCTTCGTCAAGCAGATAGCCAATCTCTTTTAGGAATGCCTTATATTCGACCGGGTCGATCTTGCCGAAGTGGCGCTTGTGCCAATCGTTGATTTGTACTTGAATTTGATCACGTTTTTCGAGCAGTTGACGGTTGAGCGGGCCCAATTCACTTATTATTTCGGCCAGCGAACTCCAGAAGACTCCGCTCTCGACCGCGCTTTTTGGCAGCGCTTCTTGTTCTATGAAATGATACAACCCGCGGTCGACACTGATTCCGCTGACGTCTACTCGTTCACTCATCGATCTTTACCTCGTAATTTAATATTTTGGTTGATAGCTTTCCGCCTTCAACCAGATCTCGACTAAGTATATGTCACAACAACCAAAAATCTGCGGTTCCAAATTCGATTGATGAAAACAATAGGTGGATTCAAATGCAGCGAAGACTATGAAGATATTAAAGCCCTGCTGACTAGGTTTTTTTAAGCGCCCAAACCGCATTCATCGCGAGGGTTGAAACCACGATCGCGCCGCCCAGCAGCGTCCGTTCACCCGGCGCCTCGGCGAGCACCAACCAAACCCATAGTGGACCGAGAACGGTCTCTAGCAACAGCAACAAGCCGACCTCAGCGGCAGGAATATATCTTGGCCCGACAAACATCAGTCCGGTTCCTATCGGCACGATGAAAACACCCATGATGGTCAAATAAATGATATCGGTCTCGGATACTGAAAAAGGAGCGGCAAACGGCAGCACTAAAACAGCGGTCAACAGACCACTGCAGGAAATCGCCGCAAAAGCAGATACCTGAGGGAGACGACGCACCAGGCTGAAGCCACAGGCAAGAAAAAATGCGCCGAATATCGCCGCTATATCGCCAACCCAATGACTCCCCTGCGACACGCTGCCCGAGCTGATGACAGCAACTCCCAAGATCACCATAATAATTGCGGCCCAAGTGCGGGTTTTGATTGGTTCATTCAGCGCAAACCAGCCGATCAACGCAGCAAACAGTGGCGTAGTGCTGAGAATGACCAAGGTGTTCGCGACGCTAGTGTGGGTAATCGCATAGATGAAGGTCACCGTGCCGAGCGTATACGCCAAAACCATCATCAACCCGCGACCTCGCACCGATCGATACTGCCGCAGTATTCGACCCGATTGAGTGATGCAAATAATCAGCCACATGCCGAAAGACAACAGCAAAGCTCGCCAAAAGATCATCGTCCAATGATCGGTTTGTATCAGCCGCGTGAGCAATCCGTCGGGAGATATGACGAGCACTCCGCAGGCGGTAATTGCCACGCCTTTTGCGTAGATAGATTTCATCCGCGCAGCTTAATCGAAGTAAGGCAAACTTTGTCATTCGCGGGTCGAAAGATTTCCCAAAAACCCTTCGCCGAACTTTAAACAACCGTTTATCAAAACACTTCAACCGGCAAAATCAACGACAAGGCGCCTTAATATTGCTTTTTATCCGCTTCATCGCGATTATAGGCGATCAACACCGAAAACTGTCGACCCGCGTTTTATTAGAAATATGAAGGTCGACGGGCGCATTTTTTCGCTAACCACGATCAGGATCGCTATTCAATTTGACGACTAAAAACTCATCTCGCAGTGGCGCTGAAGTATTAGTTGAAGCGCTCCAACTTAATTCCGTAGAACGAATTTTCTGCATTCCTGGCGAAAGTTTTCTGGCCGCAATGGACGCACTCTATGACCGCCCTGAAATTTCGTTGGTCGTTTGCCGCAACGAAGGCGGAGCCGCTTTTATGGCGGAGGCCGAAGGCAAACTCAGCGGTCACCCCGGGATTTGTTTCGTCACCCGAGGTCCGGGTGCAACCAACGCTAGCAGCGGGTTGCACGTGGCAATGCAAGATTCAACACCGATGATTTTGTTGATTGGCCAGATCGCGCGCAAAGACATCGAGCGCGAGGCTTTTCAGGAAATTGATTATCGGCGGATGTTCTCGCAGGTGGCCAAATGGGTGGCACAAATCGATGATGCCGATCGAATTCCTGAGTTTATCAACCGCGCTTTCAGCGTCGCCACCAGTGGCCGACCTGGGCCGGTGGTGCTGGCTTTACCCGAAGACATGCTGCGCGATCAGACCGACGCCAGCAATATGAAAGCTTGGAAAGCGGTGAAAACCAGCCCGGCTCATACCGATCTTGCACAAGTTGCTTCACTGTTGAAATCGGCTCAACGACCAGTCGCGATTATCGGTGGCAGCGGCTGGAGTGAGCGTTGTCGAACCCAGTTAGAAGCATTCGCTGCAGCCAACCAGTTGGCCGTCGCCAACTCTTTTCGTTGTCAGGATTATTTCAACAACGACCATCCAAATTACATCGGAGATCTCGGTCTTGGGGTTAATCCCGCGCTCACTCAGGTGGTGCGCGACAGCGACTGTCTGCTGGTGATCGGCTCTCGTCTCGGTGAAATGACGACCGGCGGATTCGACCTAATCGATATCCCAACGCCTCGACAACCGATGATTCATGTTCATTCGGGGGCTGAGGAGTTAGGTCATATTTACCAACCCACGCTAGCGATTAATTCGCATTCGGAACGCTTCATCGAGTCACTCGCTAGCTTCCCCGGATCATTCGATGACGCACGAGCTGCAACAGTAGAGAAAGCTCGGCAAGCCTTCGTCGATTGGAATCGGCCGATTATTAACGAAGGTGAGTTGCAGCTTTCTGAGGTAATTCACAGTCTGCGCCAGCAATGCGATGACGATACAATTATCTGCAATGGTGCCGGCAACAACACCGGCTGGTTGCATCGTTTTCTGCGCTTTCGACGGTATCGAACACAGCTGGCACCGACCAGCGGCAGCATGGGCTATGGCCTGCCCGCAGCCATCGCCGCCAAGTTGCACCATCCCGACCGCTGTGTGGTGGCGGTCGCCGGCGACGGTGACCTGATGATGACGCTGCCAGAGTTGGCGACTGCGATGCAGCACCAAGTCGG
>CBDTWQ010000126.1:0-5770 GCA_965364115.1 uncultured Gammaproteobacteria bacterium
TTTTTCTGGTCTTATTTTTCTGACCATATTTTTCTGGCCTTATTTCTCTAGCCGCCGTAAGAAATACGGTAAACCACACCAGCTTTATCGTCTGAAACAAGAAGCGAGCCATCGACATACTGTTGAACATCAACCGGGCGGCCAAGGTAAGTGCCCATCTCGGTCATCCAACCATCGGCAAATGGTTCTGACTTGGTGGCGTTGCCTTCGTCGTCGACGTAGGTCACGATCACTCGAGCACCGCGTGGTTTAACTGCGTTCCAAGAACCATGTTGTGCGCTAAAAATGGCGTTGTGATATTTCTTTGGAAACATGTTGCCGGTGTAAAACATCATCCCTAGATCAGCTGCATGTGCAATCGTCTCGATCTGCGGCTTGCAATACTGGCTGGAGTACTTCTGTGGAATTTCATCCCCTTTGTACTCGTTGGTGCGAACTTCGCCTCCGCCATAATACGGGTGGCCATACCAAACGTCTGGGCCTAGACCACAAGCCTTGTTGATTTCACCAGGTGGGGTTTCATCACCCATGCCATCAACCTGATTGTCGGTAAACCACAGCGTGCCATCTTTAGGGTTGAATGCGTGTCCGACCGAGTTGCGAATGCCGGTGGCGACCACTTCACGATCTAAGTCACCCGGGAAGCGGTTGAAACGAATCATGCCGCCCATTCCAACCTTGTCATATTTCGGATATTTATCAGGCCCGGCAACGTTGAACGGCTGCCCCATGCTGACATAGAGTTTGTTGTCTGGGCCAATCGCGCAGACCCTAGCAGTGTGGTTGTAAGACTCTTCCTCAGTCGGAATCAGCTGGCCTTGAGCAATGATCGGAATCGCCACTGTATCTGGGCTTTCCATGAAATATTCTGCGGCAGGAAACCATAGGACGCGGTTGCGTTCGGCGATGTAAAGGTGTCCATCAGGGGAATAACAAGGGCCATTCGGTATGTCAAAATTCACCGTCGGCGCAAATTGTTCGACCGTGTCGGCAACATGATCAAGATCGCGATCCGTGGCTTGCCAGACTTTGGTTTTTCGAGTGCCAATCCAAACCGCACCTTTGTTTCGGCTGACCGCCATGTGACGGGCATCCGGAACTACCGCGAATAGCTCGATCTTGAACCCGGACGGCATGTTGATATGCGGCAGAATATTTTTTCGAATATTAGAGGCGAATTTAGTGTCTTGCGGGATCACTTCTCCCTGAACACCACCGGTGCTCTGGAAATTGCTTAGTTTTTTAATGTTTTCGTCGTCACCGGCAGCGAGAACGCTTCCAGCTTGCAAACAAACCGCGAGAGCGGCGATTGAAGTTAATTGGTAGTTTTTCATTGTTTCCTCATTATTGGTTTTTGTGCGCCTTTTATTTGGCACTAGGTTAAAAACTAAGTCAAATATTTCAATCAAGTCCCACAGACAGCCAATAAAATTCAAGTTCCACAGACAGCCAATAAAATTTCGCAACGCCGATGGATTTGATCTCGAAAGCCGCGCACTGGATTGATTGGCGGTATGAAATTTTTTAATTTGGTCTTTCTCGATTGAGCAAATCTTTGCTAGGCTGCCTTGACTAGAATTTGTATGCAGGTAAATAACGGTGTCGATAGACATGCCATTGGAGCAACCCTTCCCACGTCCACTTTCGGGTGAGCCAGTAGAACAGCCGCCATCAGTGCTGATCCCGGCACGGCAACCGATTATCGGTCGAACGGTTGAGCTAGTGCCGCAGGATGCGAGCAAACATGCGGCTGACTTGTTTGCCGCCGGGCATGAAAGCGAGCAGGCGCTCAAAACATGGGACTATTTAGCCTATGGTCCCTGGCCAACTTGTGAGGCATACAACGCCACCATGCGCTCACAGTCAGCCTCGTTCGAGACGTTGTTTTATGCAGTCAGGCCGATTGGGTCAAAACGCTTCGAAGGGCAGGCTAGTTACCTCGACATCAACCCCCAGATGGGCTCAATCGAAATCGGTCATATTTGGTTTGGGCCCAAACTCACTCGCACTCGGGCGGCGACCGAAGTCTTCTATTTGATGATACGCCATGCGATGGACGATCTCGGTTATCGACGAATGCAGTGGCGTTGCAATTCGCTCAATGAGAAATCACGCCAAGCTGCTCGACGCTTGGGTTTTCGGTTTGAAGGTATTTTTTATAATCATATGATTTTCAAAGGTAAGAACCGTGACACCGCGTGGTATTCAATCCTTGATGATGAATGGCCAGAAGTGCGTGGTATTCTCGAGGCATGGTTGGACGATGCCAACTTCGATGATCAAGGTATCGCCAAATCGTCACTGAATGAATTAATCCAATCCCGCGGCCCTAGTCGACGCAACCCCAGCCAACGAAACCCCAGTCAGCGAGGAAAGAAGCTGTGAAACCAACCAAATCTGAAACTATCAAACCATCTGTTTGCCCGCTGGACTGCCCTGACACATGCTCATTGCAAGTGACGGTCGCCGATCAACAGGTCAAGCAGGTGCGAGGCTCGCGGGCTAATCCTTACACTGCCGGAGCGATTTGCGACAAGGTAGCGAAGTTTTACCCTGATTTTGTGCATGGCGAAACCAGGCTGACGCAGCCATTGATTCGATCCGGCGAACCCGGCAGAGACCAATTTAAACCGATAACTTGGGAAGCGGCTCTTGCGATGATTGCCGCGCGAACCCAGGCAGTGATTCAGGCGCATGGCGCCGAAGCGGTGCTGCCGTTTAACTACGCGGGCCCGCATGGACAGTTGGCCGTCGGCTCAATGGATCGTCGTTTTTTCCATCAACTAGGCGCAAGCTTGCTCGACCGTGGGCCACTCTGCGGCGGCGTTCGAGGTGCCGCTTACGAGAGTCTGTTTGGCAATGCGCCCGGAATGCCGCCCGAGCAAGCCGCGGACAGCGATCTGATCGCCGTTTGGGGCAACAACGTGACCGTTTCAAATCTACATCTGGCTCGCGTGATTAAACAAGCGCGCGAACAAGGCGCTCGACTGATTGTGGTCGATCCGAAACGCACGCGGATCGCCGAGCAGGCGCATCTATATTTGCAAATCGCGCCAGGCACGGATGTGGTGTTAGCGCTAGCCGTGGCGGCTGAAATTGAGCGCCGCGGCCAGGTGGCTGATGAATTCGTTGCCCAGTGGGTCGAAGGCTACGAGGCTTTCATCACTCACGCGCGTCAAACCACCCTCGAGCAAGCCGCTCTGATTTGTAAAGTGCCACTGGCCTCGATTGTCGAACTGGTGGACTGGTATTGCGCTGCCGACAAGATGGCATTGTCAATCGGTAACGGCATCGAGCGAGGCAAGAGTGGCGGCTCTGGATTGCGTGCGATCATGTCACTGTCGGCGCTGTTGGGTCAGTTTGGGCGTCGAGGAGCAGGGGTAATCGCCAAATCTGGATTTGCCTTTTCGACCACGCCCGATGCGTTGCAACGGCATGATTTAATTCCGCCAGGAACGCGCACTTTGAACATCGTGGACGTGGGCCGACATTTGTTGAACGACGATGTCGATCCGCCCATTCGGGCGGTGTTTATTTATAACCATAATCCGGTGGCAACCCATCCCGATCAAAACCGTATGCGGCGGGCCTTGAGCCGTGATGAAATTTTTAAAGTCGGCATCGATGTGGTGATGACCGACAGCATGAGATATTGCGATTTGATCCTGCCGGCTGCATCCCATTTCGAATTCAATGATTTGTATACGGCCTATGGCCACAGCTATTTACAACGCGCTGAACCGGTGATCCCCTGCGTTGGGGAATCTTTACCCAACACCGAAATTTTCAGGAGATTGGCAAAGGCGTTTGGTTTTGAGCAAGCTCATTTTCGGCAAACTGATGTCGAATTAATGGATGCCGCAGTCGACCCATCCGATCCTCGTTTACAGGGTTACCGGCCGAGTCAAATTCCACTCGACAAGGCGCTATTAATGACCGCCAATGAGCAGCGAGAATCGATCATGTGCGATACGGTTCAACCGCGCACCGCCTCGGGTAAAATTGAACTTTTCAGCGCCGATTTGGAATCACGTTTTGGCTATGGTCTGCCGCGCTATGAGGTGGTTAGCAAAGAGCTGCCATTCACCGTAATTACACCGTCGTCGTCGAAGCGAACTAACGCTACTTTTGGTGGGTCTAACGCCAGCGATGGCCCCGAAATTATCGAGATTAACCCGGCTGATGCGCAATCTGCGAGTATCACAGACGGTGATTTGGTCGAAATTAAGAATGATCTAGGCAGGGTTATTCTGCGCGCCAAAATCAGCGATGCGGTGGCCTCAGGTGTGCTCTATTCGGCCAAAGGTTGTTGGCTTCGATCGAGCGAATCGAATCAAACCGTCAACGCCTTGATCGACGCCGATCTCAAAACCGACATCGTTGACGGCGCTTGCTACAACGAAACATTCGTCGACCTGCGTGCCTGCCCGCAGGCCTAACTCGGCGAATTTGAAGCAATTGAGTCGTCTCCTTTGGCGGTGTTCAAGCCAGGGCAAGGAAGGGCAAGGAAGGGCAAGGAAGGTTAGGCCAAGCAATGCACAATGCACTGGCCTATGCGTCTCCTATGTATCGCCCTATATATCGCCCTATATATCGAGGGTGAGTCTATGTGGCTAGCCGAGTTAGCCGATCAAATTGACGCGAGTTCTGAATGAGTATTAGGCCTTTAACCCGTCTACACGGGTTGATGGCGATTATGAGTTCCATCGATGACTATTGTGTTTCTATTTTGGCGACTTCAGATAAATCTTGCGCCCAATCAAGGGCAGAGCGGCACCAAATTTGTTTGTTGAGGGTTAATTGATCTTTTTGCTTTATCGACCCCAGCCGAATTCCAATGAAGTTTGATGCGGCATCACCCACCGGAGCTGAATAGATTGGAGATCCGCATTCCGCGCAAAATGCCTGTGAGCGCTCGGCGCCGTCTTCAGCGACTTTCACGTAGATTTTAGGACGACCACTTTCGATTTGAAATGAATCGCCAAGCGCAAGAATAATCGTGCGATAAGGTGAGCCTGATAGCACTTGGCAGTCAGAGCAATGGCAAACGATCACTTAATCTGGGTTGACCTCAGCACTAAATCTGATTTCTCCACAATGGCATTCGCCGTTTATTCCCATGATTTTCCCTCAATTTTGTTGCCGCTGATGATTGCTCATTTTCTAGCGTCCGTATAGCGTTTAAATCGAGATTGCCTTGTGGCCAGTTGGTTCGTCGGCTATGGGCGTAAATCAATATAGTGACGACTCGTCACCAATCCTTTCGTCGTAAAATGAAAGAGGGAGCGTTAACGGGCGTCAAAGCCAGCGGTTAGGCAAGCGAGTTAGAATGGGCAACGTCAAAGTGTGGCGATGGCTCGGGCTGCGGCCTTCAGTTCCAAAGTGTTGACTATGGCCGAGCCAACCGCTGTGCTTGGAGTAAAGGAAAAGACGAGTGTCGGATTTAATGTTTGATGTCAAAGCTCGAGGCCAACCGATCGTGTTGATCTCACATAACCTGCCACAGGTATTTGAAGTGGCAGACCGAATTCACATCCATGGTTTGGGCAAGTGAATTGACGTGATTTGACCGCGAAGATTTCGCGATGCACGATGCGGTAGCAATGATGACTGGTGCGATGAAGCCAACTTAAAGCAGGTCGTCCAGTGATATGAAAGTGGCAATCGAAATTTATGTATTAGCTTTAATATTTATCTCAATTGATCGTCAAAACGCAGTCAAATTTGGACTGGTATCAGATTTACTTTGGGGTTGGGCGTCGTCTTATCG
>CBDTWQ010000127.1:0-5675 GCA_965364115.1 uncultured Gammaproteobacteria bacterium
CATAACGCATCGCTACTTTTACCTGAATTGGGTCGCCCTGAATTGGGTCGCCCTGCCCTAGTTCGTTCAATCGTTTTTCCAGTGCAGCCTTCTGACGCAATGAAAACGCCATCAAAGGAGACCCTTCCGCTTGCCAGACTCGGCGATAGCCTTCGAGCGTTTTGCCGCTGCGAAATGGCAAAATTAATCCGTAGAGTATTGGCAGCCAAACCAAGTGCGGAATATTGACCACATAAGAGTCTGACAGGAACTCACCCAAGAATAGCCGAACCGCGGCTCGATCAAGGCGCTCGGGAGTGCCTAAATTGGTCAAGAGTACTGCGGTTTTTAGCGGCATTGGATCTCGTTGATAAACTTTAAGCGCGCAGTGTAATCGGCAGTTTGAATAAAGTCACCGCGAAACCAGGTGTAATTGTTTTCGATCTTTGCTGGGTTCTGCAGTTTTAGTCAATTGTTAGTGTTCGATAGCTAAAATTGCTAAAATAAAATCGAATCGGGGTTGACAGCAAGAAGATATGCACATGTGTGGAGTGAACGCTTGATCTGCTCCATTGTTATTTGAACCTATCGGTCAAAATTATATAGATATTCTTAAGTATTTGAATTGTAAGGATAATTAAAATCGCTGAAATATTGAACAATCTAATGTGGGTCCAGTAACATTGCGGCCTTCAGCCTGTTTGTCAGGTTTCATCCACAGACTTATCCACAGATAATGTGGATAAAACCATTTATTAAGGGTTCTTAATAATTTAGCCATTGTTATCTAGAATTCACTTTAACAAAGTGTTCTAACTCGCCTTGATGTTTTTAGTGAAATCGACCGGTTTATCTCGGCTTTGGGGGTTAAGGTTTAGCGGGTCAGCATCGACTGAATTATCCGGGCATCGAAGTGATTTTCCGATTTGATATGACGATGGGACTTGGCGATGCGATTTGCCAATTGCTTGCGAGGCTTATCGGACTAATCTTCAAGCTGAGGGCAAGATTGAATTCGAGTATGATTCAACTTTACCCTCGAGTTCTAAGTTTGCCTGCCACCCGCTACGCTTCGTTTGCCATTGCTTTGCCGTTGTATCAAGTGTTTGACTATGCAATCGACGAGCAAGACCCTACGGTCCCAGGAACGCGTTATCAGCTGCCATTTGGCCATCGCAATAAGATCGGTATTTTATTAGAGAGCGCTGACAGCAGCGTTCACGACCTGACCAAGATCAAAACTGCGAGTGAGCCACTCGACCAGCGACCGATTGTGGATACGCATATGTTGTCCTTGGTGCGCTGGATTGCTGATTATTACCTGCAACCCGTCGGTGAAGTGTTATTCCACTGTTTGCCCGCTTATTTGCGCAAAGGGCGTGCTCGGAATCCGGCTCGAATCAAGACTTGGCGCTTAACAATGCCAAATCCAGCGACAAACGCTGAATGCATCGACTTACTGCAACAGCGGTCACCGCGGCAATTCGAAATTTGTGAAGCATTGAGAGGCAATGCAAATGGGCTGAACGCAGCCGGGCTGAAGGCGGTCAACTTGAATTGGCATGCGGTGATCAGAGCGCTTGAGGCCAAACAATTAGTGGAATGGTCATGGGCTTCGCCACGGGCGACTTATTCCGCTTCCTCCTCGGCATCGGCCTCTCCGGCATCCCCTAAGGTGCCACAACTCAGCGATGAACAGCAAAGGGTCACCCAACAGATTGAATCTCATTTGCAAAGCTTTGTGGTTCATCTCATCGATGGTGTCACCGGAAGCGGCAAAACTGAGATTTATCTGCGTTTGATCGCTAGCACGCTAGGCCGACAGCAACAGGTCATTTATCTGGTGCCTGAAATAGGCCTAACAAATCAACTGATCGAAAGGGTGCAGGCGCGATTCGGCGATTGCTTTGTGACGTCGCACTCGGGTCTGACCGAAGTCCAACGCTATCAAGCTTGGGAAGGGTTTAGTCGAGGTGATGCGAGCATCATGCTCGGCACCCGCTCGAGCCTGTTTTCTCAATGTCCGCGGCTCGGTTTGATTATTGTCGATGAGGAACATGATCACTCATACCGACAGCAAGATGGCGTTCGCTATCATGCGCGAGACGTGGCTATCAAAAGAGCGCAAATGCTGGATATCCCGATACTCTTAGGTTCAGCAACGCCCTCGCTTGAGAGTATCGCTAATTGCACTCGAAAAACTTACCATCGATTTCAATTAGACCAGCGGCCGACGCAAAACCCTCCACCCCGAATTGAGCTGTTAGAAGTGCGCGAAAATGGCCTGAAATTCGGTTGCGGCCAACAAACTTTAGATCGCATTGAACAACATTTGCAGGCGGCCGGGCAGGTGCTGATTTATCTTAATCGACGGGGTTTCGCACCGGTCGTGATGTGCCACGAATGTAGTTGGCAAGCACAGTGCCAAAACTGTGATTCGCGACTCACCCTCCACCAGTCGGTCGATAGATTGGTCTGCCATCATTGTGGTTATAAGCAGGGTCTGCCAAGCGAGTGCCCGAGTTGCGCCCACCCGACGATTAAACACTATGGGATTGGCACCGAGCAGCTGGAGCAGGGCTTAGTGCGTCATTTTCCTGAGACCACGATCATGCGCATCGACCGCGACGTGATTACTTCGCGCGAAGCCTTGCGTAGTCGAATAGAACAATTAAAAACAGGCGAACCTTGCATATTAATTGGCACCCAAATGATCGCCAAAGGGCACGATTATCCGGGAATCACGCTGAGCGTCATTTTGGATGCGGATCAAGCCCTTTTTAGCGCGTCTTATCGGGCCAGCGAACGATTGCTGCAAACGCTTTATCAGGTTGCGGGTCGAGCCGGAAGAGGAAAGCGCAAAGGAGAGGCGATATTGCAGACCGGTTTTCCGCAGCACCCAATGATGCTCGCGGTAGCTCAGCGCGACTATCGCCTAGTCGCTCAAGATTTGTTGCAAGAACGCGAAATGCTCGGTCTTCCGCCTTACGCTCGCGTCGTGATGTTTCGAGCGGATGGATTAAATCTGAAATCGGCGATCGAGAAGCTGGAAGCGATAAAGGCGATTATTTCGGCCCAACAGGAACTGCCTAATATTAGTTGTATCGGGCCAATTCCAGCGCTAATGACTCGCCGTATCGGTCGTTATCGCGCTCAGTTGTGCATCCTCGCGGCCGACTATCAGCGCTTGCGTGGTTTGCTGGCTCGAGCGATGCCCGAAATTCAGCGAGTCTCGAGCACCCAACAAGTATACTGGAGTGTCGATGTCGACGCCTTTGACCTATAGCGCCGTGCTATTTGATGGGCTTTGCAGAATCCAATTTTCGTTAGATTTTTTTCTCTAAATTTTTTACTCTAGGCAGTGTCGATTCGAGCATGTAGAATCGCGCTTCATTTCTGGCCCCAGTGCACAGGTTTTAACGATTGAAGCAAATCATTCATGATCTGATTGAACAGGCGCTTGTTGAGCTTGCAAAGGCTTCGCTGATACCTTCGGAACTCCATAATAAAATTCAGGTAACGCCGTCGCGTGAGGCTAATCAGGGCGATTTTGCGACTAATATTGCGTTGATCTTGGCCAAGCCCTGTCAACTCGCACCGCGTGATATAGCGCAATTGATTGTAGATCGGTTATCGCTGACGGGTGATCTTGAAAAAGTTGAAATTGCAGGCCCTGGGTTCATCAATTTCTTTCTTGCGAGTAACGCGAATCAAGCCGTGATTCATCGGATCCTTCAGCAGGACGAGGCCTTTGGCCGCAGCGAAATAGGTAATGGAAGCAAAATTCAGGTGGAATTTGTGTCTGCCAACCCAACCGGGCCACTACATGTTGGGCATGGGCGCGGCGCTGCTTTCGGTGCCACGTTGGCGAATTTGCTCGATTATGTTGGCTATCAGGTGCAACGCGAATACTACGTCAACGATGCCGGCCGGCAAATGCATATTCTGGCCGCTTCGACCTGGTTGCGCTACCTCGAACTCTGCGGCGAGTCTATCGTTTTTCCAAAAAACGGATATCAAGGTGACTACATTCGTGAGATTGCGCTTGGCTTGCAGCAAGATCATCAAACTCGTTTTCAAAAACCGGCAGGCGAGGTTTTTAAGGATGTGTCTGAAGACGAACCCGCGGGCGATAAAGAGAAGCATATTGATGACTTGATTGGCAACGCGCAACGGTTGCTGGGCGAGGTCGATTATCGGCAGGTGTTTGACAGAGTGTTGAACACCTTGATTGATGTGATTCGCGACGATTTACATGAGTTTGGGGTTGATTTCGATTGTTGGTTTTCGGAGCGCTCGCTGAGCGACGAGGGCATGATCGAACAGACTATCGATAAATTGCAAAACGGCGGTCATCTTTATGTTGAGAGTGGTGCACTATGGTTTCGTGCCACCAGTTTTGGTGATGAGAAAGACCGTGTGGTGCGCCGCGAGAATGGCCAGACCACCTATTTCGCGTCCGATATTGCTTATCATTTGAATAAATTCGAACGGGGTTTCGATAAGGTGATTAATGTTTGGGGTTCAGACCATCACGGTTATGTGCCTCGGGTTAAGGCGGCGCTGACCGCACTGGGTTTCAATCCAGATAACCTGGAAATCGAAATCGTTCAATTTGCGAATTTGTATGAGAATGGCGTAAAGGTGTCGATGTCTACCCGCTCGGGAGAATTCGTCAGTCTAAGACAGTTGCGAGAAGATGTGGGTGAGGATGCGGCGCGGTTTTTTTATGTGATGCGCAAAGTCGATCATCATATGGACTTTGATCTTAATTTGGCGCGCGAACAATCGAGTGATAATCCAGTGTTTTATCTGCAATATGCCTATGCTCGAATCTGCAGTATCAAACGTCAATGCGAGCAGCAGGGGATCAAACCGGCCCTTGCAGAAGCCAACCTGCAGCGGCTTAATGCCAGTCACGAAATCGCCTTGATAAAGCATTTGAATCTTTATCCCGAAAAGATTTTATCGGCAGCGGAACGCCGCGAGCCACATTTAGTGATTAACTATCTGCGCGATCTCGCCATTCAATTCCACTCTTGGTATAACGCGATGCAGTTCATTGTTGAAGATGCTGAGTTGCGCGACGCGCGCATCGCATTGGCCACCGCGGTGGGTCAGGTAATTAAAAACGGACTGACTTTAATCGGTGTTTCTGCACCCGAAAAAATGTAACTCGGTATGTCACAAACACAATCTACTTCACTCTGGGTATGGGCCTTTTTGCTTTTGCTATTGGCATCATTCGTTGCCTTTATTCTTTTTCTGGATCAGAAAATCGTCAAAAGTAGCGCATCGGAAAGCGCGCCAAAACAAACTGAGCGGGCTGAGAATAAGCCTAAAATAGACTTTTACTCGATCTTACCGAAACGTGAAATGGAAATTTCGATTTCTGAAAAAGATCTAGATGCGATCATTAATCCAGTGCTCAACAAAGATGCAAAAGGCAGTTTTGTTTTGCAGGTTGGTTCATTTCAGCAAGCTGAAGAGGCCGATAGCATGAAAGCCCAGCTGGCTATGTTGGGTCTTGTGGCGAAAATTGAATCGGCCGAGATCAACGCCGAAACTTGGCATCGGGTCCAGTTAGGCCCGTTTGCGAGTAATACCAAGATGTCAGGGATCAAGAATCTGTTGATTGAGCATGAGATCGATTATATTCAGCGCAGTTTGATGGATTGAGCGCAAAGACTCTTTGT
>CBDTWQ010000128.1:0-5674 GCA_965364115.1 uncultured Gammaproteobacteria bacterium
ATCTCGAGCCACGGTCGCCTCGATATTCATAATTTTGTCTTGACGCTTAAGCGTGTCTGCTACTGGTACAGCGAGAATCGCGCCGGCTTGGTTATCACGCGCCGCGTTGATAACCGCGCTCAGATCAGCATGCGAAACCAAGGGTCTCGCCGCATCGTGCACCAGCGCGAGTGCTTCATTGCCGAATCGATACTGTAACATGGTCAAACCGCTATAGACTGAATTCAAGCGTTGACTGCCCCCGGTTGCGGTGAACACAGGCTTCTCTGACTGGTATTCTAATGGCTCCCAGTGCATGTCAGCATCATCGAGGACAATCACCGCGCCATCGATTTCCGGATGCGACAGCAATCGATCTAGGCAGTGCTCGAGCACGCTCTTATCTTGGAATCTTAGATATTGTTTGGGCGTTTCGGTCTGCATCCGCTGACCGCTGCCAGCAGCAGGAATAATCGCCCAAACAGGCAGCGCATTACTCATCGACGACTCGTTCTTTAGGAATCAATTGAATGAAGGTTTCGCCTTGTTTGATCATCCCTAAATCGTTGCGCGCTTTTTCTTCAAAGGCATCCAAACCGTTTTGCAAGTCCAGCACTTGAGCCTCTAAAATACGGTTACGATTTTCAAGATCATTCAGTCTTTGTTGTTGCGACTCAAGTTCTCGAGTCAGTTGGACGACCTCCGAGAGACTCCCATCGCCAAACCAGAGTTTATATTGTAGGCCGATAACCAGCAGGACTAGCAGCGTGATCAGGGCTCTCATCGGATCTGTTTAAAAGTTGTTTACAGATGTTTGAAGGCTGACTTACCCGGGTAAGTGGCCGCCGAACCTAATTGTGCCTCGATGCGCAGCAGCTGATTATATTTGGCGATACGATCAGACCGCGACAAAGACCCGGTTTTAATTTGCTTTGCTTGAGTCGCGACGGCAAGGTCTGCGATGGTGACATCTTCGGTTTCACCCGAGCGATGCGAAATAACCGTGGTGTAACCGCCTTGGTGAGCCATTTCTATTGCATTTAAGGTTTCAGTTAAGGTGCCAATTTGATTGAACTTAATCAAAATTGAATTGGCGATTCCTTGTTCCAAACCTTTCGCCAATATCTTGGTATTGGTCACGAACAGGTCATCACCGACCAATTGAATTCGATCCCCGAGTTTTTGGCTAAGCATTGCCCAACCGTCCCAGTCGCCTTCGTCCATCCCATCTTCGATGCTGATGATCGGATATTGATCGACCCAATGGGTTAGGTAATCTGCAAATTCTTCTGCTTCAAAAGCTTTGTTTTCAGAGGCGAGCACATATTTACCATTTTTATAAAACTCGGAGCTGGCAACGTCCAACCCTAGATAAACCTCTTTTCCAGCCTGATAGCCAGTGAGTTCAATCGCGCTTAAAATTATCTCAACAGCGGCTTCATTAGAACTGAGGTCAGGAGCGAAACCACCTTCATCGCCAACGGCTGTGTTAAAGCCTTGCTTAGCCAAAACTGATTTGAGAGCGTGGAAAATTTCAGCGCCACAGCGCAAAGCTTCGCTGAAGCTTGGCGCTCCAACCGGCAAGATCATAAATTCTTGCATGTCGACGCTATTGTCGGCATGGGCGCCACCATTAATGATGTTCATCATTGGCACCGGCAGAATATTGGCATCTTCGCCACCCAGATAGCGATACAGAGGCTGGCCTTTTTCGATCGCCGCCGCCTGTGCATTGGCAAGTGATACAGCCAAGATCGCGTTTGCACCTAGGCGACTTTTGTTTTCACTGCCATCGCGTTCGATCATTGCTAAATCAAGTCCGCTTTGATCGAAACAATCTCGTCCAATCGCAACATCAGACAGCTCATAGTTAATGTTTCCGACGGCGCGCAACACGCCCTTGCCGAGGTAACGACTGGCATCCTCATCTCTTAATTCGATCGCTTCGCGCACGCCTGTGGAGGCCCCTGAAGGGGCTGCAGCGCGGCCCGTAACGCCACTACTCAAAGTGACCTCCGCTTCGACCGTGGGGTTGCCTCTGGAGTCGATAATTTCCCGGCCCAGCAGTTTGCTGATGTTGCTCATAAATTCATCTCTCAGTGCTGCTTCCGAGCAATGCCGTCTCATGCAACTGATGTTGTTTGACCGTCTTGTCGAGCCCAATCAAAACTTCTAGTAATGATTCCATCTGCGCTAATGGCCAAGCATTAGGCCCGTCGCAGGGTGCCTCTGCAGGATTGGGATGAGTCTCCATAAACAATCCAGATATGCCAGCTGCAACTGCTGCACGGGCCAGAACAGGCACAAATTCGCGCTGACCACCTGAAGAAGTGCCCTGCCCTCCTGGCAATTGCACTGAATGGGTCGCGTCAAAAACAACAGGACAATCAGTTTGTCGCATCACCGCGAGCGATCGCATGTCGGAAACCAAATTGTTATAGCCAAAACTAGCGCCTCGTTCACAAACCATAATTTGCTGATTACCGGTTTCGTGAGCTTTGTTAGCCACTTGCTCCATTTCCCATGGGGATAAAAACTGCCCTTTTTTTATGTTGACCGGCTTTTTCGCTGCGGCCACCCTTCGAATAAAATTGGTTTGTCGGCACAAAAAAGCAGGCGTTTGTAACACGTCAACCACGCTAGCCACTTCGTCAATAGGGGTGTCTTCATGAACGTCTGTGACCACCAGAACACCCAATTGACTGCGAACTTTGTCAAGAATTTTTAGACCTGCTTCCATGCCAGGGCCGCGAAAACTGGCACTGCTAGAACGATTGGCTTTATCAAATGAAGATTTGTAAATGAAAGGAATATTGACCTTTTTACAAATTTGTTGCAATTCGGCGGCTGTGTCGATTGCAAACTGTTCACCTTCAATCACACAAGGGCCGGCCATCAGGAACAGTGGTTGGTCAATGCCAACCTCGAAATTACAAAGTTTCATTGTTTTTTCCCACGATGGTGAGCAACCGCCGCGTTGATGAAGCTGTTAAATAAAGGGTGGCCTTCACGCGGTCTGGACGTGAATTCTGGATGAAACTGGCAGCCTACAAACCAAGGGTGATCGGATAATTCAACCATTTCAACCAGCTCGTCGTCGCTAGAAACACCGGATATTGTCAATCCCGCTTCTTCCAGAGATTGTCGATAATTGTTGTTGAACTCATAGCGGTGGCGATGGCGCTCGTTAACTTCTTCTGCTTGGTAATATTCGCGGGTTTTGGTGCCAACCTGCAACTTGCAGATCTGCGCGCCGAGTCGCATAGTGCCGCCCATATTCGCATTTTCGTCACGAACTTCAACCGAACCTTCGCGGTCTAGCCATTCGGTTACGAGGGCTATCACTGGATCTGGCGTTTTGGGGTTGAATTCAGTGCTGTGCGCGTCTTTTAAACCTAACACGTTTCGAGCATATTCAATCACCGCAACTTGCATTCCAAGACAGATTCCGAGATAGGGAATTCGGTTGGTCCGAGCAAATTTGGCCGCTGCAATTTTGCCTTCGATGCCACGACTGCCAAAACCACCGGGAACCAATATCGCATCCAAGCCTTTAAGCTTGTCTAGATTGCCGTTCTCGATTGAATCAGAGTCGATTTTAACAATATTGACTCGAGTGAGCGTGTGAATTCCAGCATGATCCAGCGACTCATTGAGTGATTTGTAAGCATCGGTGTGATCGACATATTTGCCAACGAATCCGATGGTTACCTCGTTTTCAGGGTTTTGCATCGCATGCACTACATCGTCCCAATCGGATAAATCAGCGGCTGGTAGATTCATTGAGAAGTGCTTGTTAACGATTTCATCGAGGCCTTGCAGCTGCAGGTCACGCGGAATTTTATAGATATGGTCGGCATCAACCGCCGCAATAACGGCCTCTTCGGCAACATTCGTGAACAGCGCAATCTTGCGACGCTCATCAGCGGGTATGGGTCGATCAGCGCGGCATAGCAAAACATCGGGCTGTATTCCAATCGAACGCAATTCTTTAACCGAATGCTGGGTGGGTTTGGTTTTGATCTCTCCGGCGGTGGGTAAATACGGAAGCAAAGTTAAATGCATATACAACACATTTTCATGACCTAATTGGAACCCTATTTGCCGAATTGCTTCGATAAAAGGCAGGGATTCAATGTCGCCAACCGTGCCACCGATCTCGACCAACACAATGTCAGCATCATTGGTGCTCTTGAGGACAGAATTCTTGATTTCATCAGTGATGTGCGGAATCACCTGGACGGTCGCGCCAAGATAATCGCCACGGCGTTCTTTGGCGATCACTCGCTCATAGATGCGTCCAGTGGTGTAGTTGCTTTGTCGTGAACATTTAATTCCGACGAATCGCTCGTAGTGCCCAAGATCTAGGTCTGTTTCGGCACCATCATCGGTGACATAGACCTCGCCATGCTGAAATGGGCTCATTGTCCCAGGATCAACATTGATGTAAGGGTCGAGTTTTAGCATGTTCACGCTGAGCCCGCGCGCCTGAAGTATCGCGCCAAGCGATGCAGACGCAATGCCCTTGCCCAGTGATGAAACCACACCACCAGTAATAAAAATAAATCGGCTCATATATTCCAGAATTCCAAGCAACGAGGGAACGTCGTTTGGGATCGCAAGATAGCAGAATCGCATTTTGAAGACAATCTGGAGCGTGTCACAAAAATGAATCCAAACCGTTCCATATTGATGAAACAGAAAATCTGGATTAAACCATAACTTCAAAAATCAAATAAAACGCTGTACTTTCATATACTTGGACGCAATCGAATAGCTCTATTGAGAAATTTAAGAAAAAACTTAAGTTAATCACTATTTTGCAGAAAAAAATATTTAACTAATTCGCCTCCTGACCGATAAATTGAGAGGGCAAACTAACTGAAATTATGCGCGCACTCATATTAGAAGACCAAACTTGTTATCGTGACCTGCTGGATCAGACCTTCACAAAGCAGGGTTTTTTCAACGATATCAGCGAGAGCATCGCAGATGCGCAGCAAAGTCTGAGCGCGCATAACTACGACGTGATATGCATCAATCAACGGTTGAAGGATGGATCCGTTGAGAAATTCATCGAGTCCTGTCACCGCGATGAGCAGTTAAAAGACGTCCCCATTCTATTTGTTATCAATGACGAAGAGGCCGTTTCCGATGCGCTAAAAGTCCAAGTAAATCAATTAATCTATGATTTCGATCAAAAACTAATAGAAGATCAAATTGTCCGCTTTCTCGAATTGCAGCTGGATCCTATCGTTTGCGAAGGACGAATTCTCTATGCAGACAGCGATTCGGAAGTTTCTAAAAAAATATGTGCATTGCTTGAACAGGCGGGTTATCGAGTTTCTCACTTTGACTCGAATCAAGATGCATGGGAAGAATTTGATCAAGTAAAAGTCTATGGCACTCACCTTGATGCCTATGACCTAGCGATAACTGAAGTCGACTCAGTCGAGAATGACACTGAGCAGCCACTAGTTGACAAGATACGGACTTTTGAAGATGGTCGCGGGTTTATTCCTATCATCGCAATTTCACACGACAATGACCCACAGCGAAGAATCTCCTTTTATCAGAGGGGTGTTAATGATTTTCTTCCGAAACCGATCCTCAACGAAGAGTTACTGGTTCGAGTCAAAAATTTGATTACGAATAAGCGCTTACTCGATAGAGTTCATGATATTCGACGCGATCT
>CBDTWQ010000129.1:0-5654 GCA_965364115.1 uncultured Gammaproteobacteria bacterium
GGCAACAGGGCATGCGCCACGATGATTCCGAGGAAAAAACCGGATAAAGCCCCCAGCAGACTAAACACTAGCGCTTCAAATACAATTAAGAGCGTCAATTCTCGCATCTCACAGCCCATCAATCTTAAGTTGAGCAAGGTCGCGCGTCGATTCCAAAGCGAGAAACGCACCGCATTAAACACGATGAACAAACCCACCGCGAACGAGAGCAAGCTCATCGCGGTCAGATGACTGTGCAGACTGGCGGTGAGTTGCTGCAAATCAAGATGCTGTTGATTCTCGACCAATTGCAGATGATTCGGCAATCGTGCTCGCAGCTGTTCAAGTCGCTGCGGCGTTATCTTGCCCACCGCCAGATAGTCAAACCGATTGGATCCGCTTAGTTCCATCGCCGCGCCAATATCGACCAACACTCGCCGACCTTGCTGGGCTTGCGCTTGAATCAGCGCGGGCGGCAAAAGCCGGCCATCGCGCAATTGAATTGGCTCGCCTTCGCCCAATTCAAGCTCATTAGCCAACGCAGAAGGCACCCAGGCTCGATAAGGTGGCTGCACAAAATCGAGCCATGTGTCAGAAAAATCTTCACTGGCTTGGTCGTTGTCTAGCGAGTCGCCCGGCAATGCGAACAAGTCGGTTGCGATGATTTGAATCAACGAGCCGCTGGCTGTACTGAGTTCTAGTTCGATCACCGGAAAAAGCGGTCGAAAACCGTCACGCCGTAAAGAGATGTAGAGCGCCTGATCGACACCTTGGTCACTTCTGTGCCGAATCCAGTGACTGGCTTGAGCGCCCAGCAAACTCTCGGCCTGCTGATAGCTCGACTGGGCATGTTGGTTGATGATTTGCACCGACGACCACAGGCCCACGCCGGTTATAATGCCAATCAATAGGAACCCGGTTTGCCATGGATGTCGCCAGTAAAAACTGAGCAGCGCCTTCGCCATCCACAGCAACCTCATTCAGCTTCCGTCAAGTTGCCATTGTGTAAATAAACCCTGCGATCCATAAATGCGGCCATCGCTTCACTGTGGGTGACCATCAAAAGAGCACTGCCCGACTGACGTACTAAGTCGCTGAGCACCGCCATCACTTCCAAACTAGAGGCTTCATCAAGATTACCGGTGGGTTCGTCTGCCAACACCAATTTCGGTTTGTGCAACAGTGCGCGCGCGATTGCAACGCGCTGCTGCTGACCTCGGGATAATTGAGAAGGAATTTTTTTCAACTGCGCGCCTAGCCCAAGACGCTCAATTAACTCAGCTTCGTAGCGCGCATCTAAACGTCGGCATAGGGCCGCCTGAAAACGAATGTTGTCAACAACGTCTAAAGTATTAATCAAATGAAATTGTTGAAAAACGAGACTAATTTGTGATCGCCTAATCGCCGCCAATTGCGACTCAGAATAGGCCGCGATATCCTCTTTAGAGAAAATAATCTCTCCGCTATCGGCTCGATCTAGCCCGCCAATCAAATGTAACAACGTTGATTTACCACTGCCGCTTTCACCGAGCAACGCCACCGATGAAGCCGACTCCATCTCAAATTCGAGCTGCTGCAACACCGGCAACTGATCATCAGCGGAGCGATAAGACTTACACAATTTATGAACCGAAAGCATCGCCTCAGCCTAACCACTCAGGCTCGCGCTGACAATCCTCGTGATCTAGTTATAATGGTGATATTTGACGATTGAAGAATCCGATGACCGCGATCTGCGAAATCAGCGATTTGCAAAAACTAGCGCAAAAGCGCGTACCGCGTATGTTCTACGACTACGCCGACTCAGGTTCTTGGACCGAGTCAACCTATCGTGCCAACCAAGCTGACTTCGCTGAGATCAAACTACGTCAACGCGTAGCAGTCAACATTTCCGACCGATCGCTAGCAACCAAAATGATCGGTCAGCCCGTTAAAATGCCGGTTGCGCTCGCCCCCGTGGGTCTTACCGGAATGCAACATGCGGACGGCGAAATTAAAGCCGCTCGCGCGGCTGAGGCTTTTGGCGTGCCTTTCACTTTATCGACCATGAGTATCTGTTCGATTGAAGACGTTGCCGAGCACACCAGCCAGCCTTTTTGGTTTCAACTTTATATGATGCGCGACCGTGATTTCATTGGACGCTTGATCGATAGAGCCAAAGAAGCCGGCTGCAGCGCCTTAATGTTAACCCTAGACCTGCAGATTCTCGGGCAGCGCCATCGGGACATCCGCAATGGCTTAAGCACGCCACCAAAACCCACGCTCAGTGGCATCATGCAAGTAATCAGTCGCCCTCGTTGGTGCCTGAACATGCTCACCACCAAACGGCATGGCTTCGGCAACATCATCGGACACGCAAAAAATGTCACTGACCTGTCATCCTTATCCTCCTGGACGGCCGAGCAGTTCGACCCCAAATTGAGTTGGAAAGATATCGAATGGATCAGGCAGCGTTGGGGTGGCAAACTAATTTTGAAAGGCATACTCGACGTCGAAGATGCCCGAATGGCGGCGAAAGTGGGGGCCGATGCGATTGTCGTCTCCAACCATGGCGGACGCCAACTAGACGGCGCGCAATCTTCGATTCGCGCACTACCTGAGATTGTAGCGGCGGTCGGCGATCAAATCGAATTGCATTTTGATGGCGGCATTCGCTCAGGCCAAGACGTGCTAAAAGCGATCTGCTTGGGTGCAAAAAGCACCTACATCGGGCGCGCATTCATCTACGGTTTAGCGGCCAAAGGTGAAAAGGGTGTCAGCCAGTCACTCGACATCATTCAGCAAGAGCTCGACACCACAATGGCCTTGTGCGGGGAACGCTTACTCGCCAACCTAGGGCCGCACAACCTGCTGCAATCCAGCGCAAAAACCGAGGGCAAAGTCGGTAAACGTAATGCTCGCGAAGCTGCCAAAATCGACTGACATTGCAACGCTAAACGCGCACCGATCATTTTTCCATGAAAGCGAATTGGGTAGCCTCGCTTAGATCAAACCGAATCAATTTTCTCAGCACTGGCTCCATCGATCTCGCGCGCGCGAAGATCGACCCGTCGAATCTTTCCAGTGGTGGTCATTGGCAAGCTTTCAATGAATTCAATTTCGCGCGGATATTCGTGAGCCGAGAGTCGATGGCGCACCGATTGTTGAATCTGCTGGGCCAATTCAATCTCGGGCTGAAAACCTTGGGTCAGCACCACAAATGCCTTTACAATCTCACCGCGCAACGCATCCGGCTTGCCGATTACCGCTGCCTGCATCACTGCCGGGTGCTTGAGCAACGAATCTTCGACCTCGCCCGGGCCAATCCGATATCCGGCGCTGGTGATAACATCATCATTGCGGCCGACAAACCAAAGAAACCCATCTTCATCTCGATATCCGCGATCGCCAGTGCGAAACCAGTGACCACTGATCTTGCTGTTGGTGGCGGCTTGATTGTTCCAATAACCCAGAAACATCACCGGATCATCAATATGGGCGGCTAGCTCACCTTCTTCTCCATCGGCAAGCAGATTACCGTCATTATCAATCACATCGACTCGATGCCCCGGATATGGCTTGCCCATTGATCCAGGCTTGACCGGCATAATCGCCGAGCAATTACCCACGATATAGTTGAATTCCGTCTGCCCCCACATTTCATTTATAGTCAGGTCGAGCACATCCTGCCCCCAACACAGGAGCTCTTCGCCAAGCTGCTCGCCCGCACTCATAATCGATCGCAATGGCAGTTGATGCCGGGCATTGAGATTTGGAATCGCGCGCAGCATTTTTAAAGCCGTGGGTGGAATAAAGGCATTAGTGACCGAGTAATCCGAGATCAAACAACAAGCCTTTTCTGGATCAAACCGACCTCCATCATAGGCGACAATCGGCAACCCATAATTGAGCGAAGGCAGCAAGGCATCCATAAGTCCGCCAGTCCAGGCCCAATCGGCCGGGGTCCAAAAAACATCCTTGCTGCAAGGGAAAAAATTCTGTGACAGCTCGAAACCAGTCAAATTCCCCAAAATCGCTCGATGTGCAATTAGAGCGCCTTTCGGTGGTCCGGTGGTGCCGGAAGTATAAATTAAGCAGGCCGGGTCATTGGCTGCCGTCATTACCATGGCGAAGCGATCAGAACCTTTGCTGAGCAGGTCCCAAAACTGGCAATCCCCTACCCCAGACCCAATCACCAGCTCCAGTTCAGGCAACTGAGATTTGAGCCCCAGCACTTCCTCATAGCGACTGTCAGCCACTATTGCGATACGCGCACCACTATCACGCAGCCTAAAATTGAGCGCTTCCGGGCCGAATAAAACCGCCAGCGGCAATGAGACGGCGCCTAGCTTAAAGATTGCCAGATGTGCGATCACGGTCTCGATCGTTTGTGGCAACACAATCGCAATCCTATCGCCAGCGCAAATGCCCTGCGCTCGTAACGCGTTGGCGAGCTGATCTGAATATTGCTTTAGATTGGCAAAGCTATAGCAAGCTCGATTACCAGCAGCATCTTCGCAAAAAATCGCGGGGTTAGTTGCATCGCCCTGATGTCGATCGCAAACCTGATAAGCAATGTTCAACTTCTCTGGAAGCGACCATTTAAACTGCTGATAAAGCTGATCAAAATTGTCTGCTGAAGGATCGAACAGGCGCATCGGCTTCACCCAAGATCAAAAAATCTATGATACCCGAAGCCATCGAAAAACTCTGGTGACAAGGTTTCGCAGGAGAATCATTGAGGTCATACGATGCCTACCAACCTCTCTGCCGAGCCCACATTAAGTGCATAAGCTAAGCGGTTGATTGCAAACTAAAAGTAAAAAAACTGTCTTTCTTGAGACATCTTTGACAATCTGGGGGTAATAGTTCGATGTCTCCCTAGAATTTTCGGCTCACTCTGCTAAAAAAGGAAGTACACATTTACTCTATGCGGTCGCATAAATGAATAATTTTGAAGAACTGTCTCATCTCATCGCTAAAACCTTGAATGGCGAGGCAGTGGGTTTAGTCGCCAATAAAAAAAATGACGATGATCACAATGCCGCAACCCAAGTTTTCATTCGCACCGCTATCGAGCCTTTCCTGCCGGAGAAATTTGGAATTGGCCACGGTCGTGTCATAGATGCCTTTGGCAACCAATCTGACTATCTCGACATCATTATTTACAATAAAGATTTCCCCCGCTTGAATGCCCCAGGCATGCAGTCAACCCACCTCCTCGAATCAGTGCTGGCGGTATTTCTGATTCGAGCCAATCTTGTCGAAGACAGCCTCACGGATGCACTGAACCGATGTGCGTCGATGGCCGACCTGAACACTAGCACCAACAAGTCAAAGTTGGCGAGGGGTAATGGTTTAACCAAAGGTACAGGCAATCAGTACGTTCACAGCGACCCCATGCGAACTGCTCGTTTCGACCTAATCGGGCGTCCGGCAGCTTTCGTTTTTGGCTTTAACGGCATGCAACAAAGCCATAACCAATTACAACAAAATATCGAACAATGGATGGAGCAAAAAGGGGAGAGTCGCGACCTGCAATTAAAATCATTGCCAGCGGTTGTCGCCACTCAAGGTTGTTTTGCTTGGCGCAACGCCGCTCCTTTGAGCACTAACAACCAGGATCTACTTGGCATTGGCGACGACAGTGCCCCAGTCAGATTAATCATCCTGCAACTACTCTATCTGTTAAATCA
>CBDTWQ010000130.1:0-5641 GCA_965364115.1 uncultured Gammaproteobacteria bacterium
TTCGTTCTTTCAACGCCGTTATTCACCATGAACGTTTATGACAAGGTGGTGCCGAATGACGCGATTGCTACTTTGTGGGTGCTCGCTGCCGGCATCATCACCGTCTATGTGTTTGACACTATACTTCGCTTTGTGCGGAATTATCTGCTCGAAGTGGCGGGTAAGAAAAGCGACATCATCATGTCCTCAATCATTTTCTCTCAAGTCTTAAACTTAAAAATGGATCAATGGCCAGCAAGCACCGGTGCTTTTGCGAGCCAATTGCGTGAGTTTGAGAGCATTCGAAATTTCTTTACCGCATCAACCGTTGCAACCTTTGTTGATCTGCCCTTTGCGATCATCTTTTTAGTCGTAATTTATTACATCGGTGGCCCAATGATTGCGATCCCACTAATTATTATCGCCTTTTTAATGTTGTATAGCCTCATACTGGTGAAGCCGTTGCGCAAAAGTGTAGAAGCCACCTACGAAGCGAGTGCCAACAAAAATGCGCATCTGATTGAGAGCCTTCACTCAATAAAAACGATCAAAGCACTGGGGGCGGCTAATTATTCACAATGGATTTGGGAAGAGTCTTCTAGTGTTATCGCCAACCAGTCAATGCGCGCACGGCTGTTTTCATCATCGATTTCGGTGGTCACTAACCTGTTGGTTCAACTGAACACGGTAGGCTTAGTAGTATTCGGCATATATCGCATTGGTGATTTAGAACTGAGCCTGGGTGGGCTGATTGCGATCGTCATGCTAGCCTCTAGAGCCGTTGGCCCAATGGGCCAAATAGCCTCGTTGATTACCAGCTTTCAGCAGACGCGGACTTCGTATGAAGCGCTCAACGAATTGATGCAAAAGGAAGTCGAACGCCCGACCGGTAAATCTTATGTGAGACGTCCCGGTTTTGAAGGCGCAATACGAACTAAAAGTTTAGAGTTCAGCTATCCGAACTCTCTGAAGCAATCGCTATCTAATATCAGCTTCAACATTCAGCAAGGCGAGCACGTCGGAATTATTGGAAAAGTCGGTTCGGGCAAGACTTCACTAATCAAACTTATTGTAGGCCTCTATCAAGCTAATTCGGGCTCACTATCGGTTGACAATATTGATATCAATCAGATTGATCCGGCGGATTTGCGCCGACAGATCGGATATTTGTCACAAGAGATCGAACTATTGCGAGGCACCATTCGAGAAAACATCGCCTATAAAGATCTTCATGTAATTGATGAGAAGTTGCTAAAAGCTGCGGAGATTTCGGGCGTTGACCTATTCGTCAATCAATTACCGCAAGGCTTCGATACTCAGGTGGGTGAACGCGGTGACTTTTTATCCGGCGGACAAAAACAGGCCATCGCGCTCGGCCGAGCGGTTTTATTGAACGAGCCGATTTTAATTTTGGATGAACCGACTAACAGCTTTGATAATACGACTGAGTCAATTGTTAAACGACGCCTATTCGAATATAGCCGCGACCGCACTTTGATTTTAGTGACTCATAAGGCACCGATGCTCGACCTAGTGGAGCGTTTGATTGTGCTGGATGAAGGTCGAATCGTGTTGGACGGTGAAAAAGAAGCCGTATTGGCTTCGCTAAAAGGCTCAATCAATGGGTAACAACCAGGCCATGGAAGACCCAACCCTAGTCGATTTGCATGGCAAACAAGACTTGGCTTATATGCGAAGCCTGTCAGCTGCGGTAGCGCAAAGAACGCCTCGATACATGATCATGGTGGTTGCCATTACAACCGCTTTTTTTGCAGCCGCGATCGGCTGGATGGCCTGGGCGGAGATAGACGTGGTGATTCGCGGCTCGGGTAAGGTCTCACCCGCCAGTCAAGTGCAAAACATTCAAAGTCTCGAGGGCGGCATTATCTCCGAGATTTTGGTGACTGAAGGTCAGGTGGTTAGAATGGGTCAATCGTTGATTAAAATTAGCGATATCGCATTCTCAAGTTCGTTTGAAGAAAATCGATTGCGATATCTGGAGATGTTGGCCCGTTCGAGTCGTTTGAACGCCGAAGCCTTTGACGAACCATTTGTTAGCAACAGCGAAGTCTTGACCACCTCGCCAGATCTAATTAGATCTGAGAAAAGCATGCTGGATTCGAATCGACAACAACTCAAAGAAACGCTCAGCATTTTTGAAGAAAAAACCAGTCAACAGCAATCCGCGATGATAGAGGCCAAGTCCAAACAGCGACAATTACAACGTTCGCTCGATCTAGTGGTCCGAGAGATTGAAATAAAGGAACCGCTAAAAGATCGTGGCATCATTAGTGAAGTTGAATTCTTGCAATTACAGCAGCGCGAAGCCGAGATTGAAGGCGAGCTTGAATCCGTCAGGCTATCGATCCCAAGGATCAATTCGACTATCGAAGAGGCGCGTTTCAGCAGACACCGTGAAGAATTAGACTTTCGTAATAAAGCGGAACGCGAGTTGAGTGAAGTTAGCGCCGAGATCGCGCGAATTCGCGAAGCGCAAACAGCCTTAAAAGATCGGGTCAAACGCACCACACTGCGTTCGCCGGTGAACGGCATAGTACAACGCTTATACGTTAACACCATCGGTGGCGTAATTAGCCCTGGCAACAACATACTTGATATTGTGCCTCAAGAAGATGCCCTGTTGATCGAGCTAAAGGTCAAACCAGCCGATATCGCCGACGTGCACGTGGGTCAATTTGCTCGATTAAAATTCTCAGCCTATGATTTTGCGATTCACGGAAGCCTCCAAGGAATCGTGATATTCGTCAGCGCTGACACGATTACCGATGATGATGGTTTGAGTTTCTTTCTGGTCAGAGTAAAACCGAACAGATCATTTTTCGGCACCAAGGATAGCGAACTGCCGATCAAAATAGGGATGACCGCGGAAGCCGATATCTTGATTGATAAAAAAACGATATTATCTTACCTTACCGACCCTGTGCACCGCGGGTTGAGCAACGCCCTAAGAGAGCGTTAATGAAACTGATCGTATTTTCAGCATCACCCTCATTCGAGAAATTTCTTAAATCCCACCTGGATTTGAAATTCGACTTCGTGTCTAAGCTGCAATCCGCCAAACTTGATACTGATTTTGTTTACCTACTGCACATCTCTAGTTTGAAGGACCATGGCTATGAATGGCTGGAACAGAATGCCAAAAACCGATCTATAACCCTAGGCGTTTGCGCCGATGTTCCTTTGATAAACGAGATGTTGGAATGTGTTCAGATGGGGGCGAAAAGCTACTGCAACAGTCACATGGCAGCCTCTAATTACGCACAAATGTTGCAAGCTATCGGCAAAGGAAGCAGTTGGTTTCCACCTCAGATGCTGACAGATGCGTTTAAACTAGCGCAAAAAAGTGTCAAAAAAGAATCGCTAACCAATTCGATCGATATGCTGACCCCGCGCGAGAAACAAGTTGCCTTGGCGGTTGGCGAAGGTAAATCAAACGGTGAGATTGCTGTAGATTTTGAAATTAAGGAACGCACGGTCAAATCGCACTTGTCTAAAGTGTTCAAAAAATTGGAAATTAAAGACCGAGTGGCACTAGCACTATATCTGAATTGATTTTTCGACGTGCATCCGTGCGCATCGTGATCTAGCTCTCAAAACAAGCATTCATCTAATCACACCTAGTACCTTAGTACCATACGCAATCGCTATTGTTAGCCTATATAAAGACCTCGAATTGTTAATTCCGTGATCTTATGGCTACCAAAAATATCGGTTTCGTTGTTGAACTCGTCGGCGCAGCACAAATTCGCACGGTCGATGGCACGATCAAAGTTCTCAACATTGGTGACCAAATTCACGAAGGTGACCTGCTAACGACGAGCGTCAACACGACCGTCTTACTCGAGTTCTACGACGGCAATCAGTTGCAAGTTGGGGAACGCAGCGACACCCTTTTCGACCAAACAGTCTACTCTGCGTTGCCAGAACCAATCGACGATCGCGCCGATCAGCTGGCAGAATTACAGGCCCTAATCCTCGGAAGCCAAGACCTCGACCAATTAGAACCCACTGCCGCCGGGCCGACAACTGGGCCAGCCGCCGGAGCCGCGACTCCTACTGACGCCTTGAATAGTCAGTCGGTTTACACTCGAGATGGTCAAGAAGGTGAAGTCGATACTCGGATTACGACTTTTACAGTTGACGATGGCAATCTTAATGATTCGACGCAGCTAGGTGACGACGACGCTTCAACTTCTTCTTTCAACCCAGTCACGCCGCCCTCATCCGCAACGTCGATTTCGATCGACAGCATCACTGCCGACGAGATCATTAACGCAGCTGAAGCGAGTGCCACGATTGCAGTCACGGGTTCGGTCGCAGGCGAATTTCAAGACGGCGATGTAATCACATTAACGATCAACGGCGTGGATTATCCGAGCAGTGTTAGCGCCGATGGCAGCTTCAGCATTGATGTCGCGGGAAGCGATCTCGCCAGTGACCCAGATAGCACTGTCGCGGCTTCTTTCGAACCAACTGACGCCAGCGGCACAGCGGGTTCTGTGATCACCGATTCAGAGGGCTATTCGGTTGATCTGACAGCCGGTGCAACAATCATTCTTGACACCGAAATTACTGCCGATGACATCATCAATGCGACCGAAGCCGGTGGCACTATCGCGATCACTGGCATCGTAACGGGTGACTTCCAAACCGGCGATATCGTCACTCTAACCATTAATGGCGTTGACACTGCGGGTCCAGTCGCCATTGATGGCAGTTTCAGCATTGAGATCGCCGGTAGCGACCTTGCCAACGACCCTGATTCTGCAATTCAAGCTTCATTCGTCGCTACTGATGCGGCTGGTAACATTGCCGCACCTGTAACAGACACCGAGAGTTATTCGCTAGACACCACCGCTGTGGCAACCATCACACTGGACGCCAACATCACTGCTGACGACATTATTAACGCGGCCGAAGCCAGCAGCGATATCCCAATCATCGGCGATGTCACGGGCGACTTCCAAGCCGGCGACATCGTAACCCTCACTATCAATGGCGTTGACTCCGTTGGCGCAGTTGCAGCTGATGGCAGTTTTAGCATTGACGTTGCGGGCAGCGATCTCGCAATCGATCCCGACTCAACCATCAATGCGTCTTTTATCGCGACCGATGCTGCCGGAAATATCGCGGCAGCAGTCACTGACACTGAGACTTACTCGGTCGATTTGGACGCAGCAGCCACCCTCCTCCTCGACCCTGAAATTACCGCCGATGATATTATTAATGCGTCGGAAGCCGGTGGCACTGTGCCAATTACCGGTGCAGTAACAGGAGATTTTCAAACAGGTGATATCGTCACGCTGACGATTAATGGCGTTGATTCCACCGGTTCGGTCGCCGCTGACGGCAGCTTTAGCATTGATGTGGCTGGTAGCGATTTAGCCAACGATCCTGATACCACCATCGAAGCTTCTTTCGTCGCGACCGATTCCGCGGGCAATATCGCAACACCGGTGACAGCGACAGAAGCCTACTCGATCGACACCACCGCAATAGCCACCATCGCACTCGATATGAACATCACTGCCGACGACATTATTAACGCTGCCGAAGCAGGCAGCAATGTCGCCATTACCGGCACCGTATCGGGTGACTTTCAAGCAGGTGACATTGTCACGCTAAGCATTAATGGGGTTGA
>CBDTWQ010000131.1:0-5630 GCA_965364115.1 uncultured Gammaproteobacteria bacterium
CGGAGATAAAGTAAGTTTTAACGGACCCACTCCTGACCACATAAAAAGACTTCGAGATCTCTGCTTCGCGAAATACATGCTCGTCCTTACGATAGATCCGCTTTGTTTGAGTCTGTTCATCAACTTGTTGTTTATTCAGAAGCGCATCAGAAAGACAGCCCCCTTGTCGAACACAACTGCGGCAAATAGTCGTGTTGATTGCCGAACAGTAAGGCTTTTTAAATTGTGCCTGGCTAGCTATTGAAACCAATGTCTGCATGACTATCTCCATATTCATCTAATATATTTTTCAACTCAGGCCTTTATCATGAGATTATTTTTAGATTCTGCACATCGGGGTTTTCCTGATAACCTAATCAGGGTATTGCAGACAGTCTGATGGGGCTGGTTTTCAGCAACCACACTTGCTAATGTGTTGGCTCTAGAAAACGATTGGTATTTTTAAATTTAAAAAATAAATACCTTGCCCGAACGACAAGACTGGAGGAACTTTATGAGTGCTTATTTGATCGCACAGGTGCAAGTCACCGACGACAGCTGGATTCCCGCGTATGCGCAAAAAGTGCATGAACTCGCCGCCAAACATGGCGGTAAATATCTCTCTCGCAGCGGCAATATCACCCCGCTCGAAGGCACTCCGCCGGATGTCACGGTGATCGCCCTAATCGAATTTCCGTCGGTGGAAGCGGCACAGGCTTTTGCCGCCGACCCCGAATACGCGCCTTTTGCGAAGGCGAGGCAGGATGGATCGAATAGCTCTCTCTTCGTGATCGACGATACCGATCTGGCCCAGGGCGTACCCTACCTGCCCAAAGGTTAGCGTTCAGCTAATGGCAGTCAGGTCAGCAGACCTGACTGCTAAGTAGCGTTATTGTTCGAGCGCATGAAGCCGAAGCCCCCGCTCCTTCAAATAGATAAAGTTGCCAGATGGTCGATCACGTCGTCCACAGCCGCCTGATATATCTGCGCGCCGTGCGCCGCCGTTGCCAGCGATGGATCTGAACCGATGCGACCGTCTGGGAATCGCCTTCGATAATCGTCTGCACCAAAGAAATGACCCCGTGGTGCAATCCTCGGCTCAAAATCAGTGGTGTTAAACGTCGGGGGGTAGGCGTGATAAGTCAGTGACACTTCGGTCGGTGTTGCATGCGAGCCTTCCGCATCGGCGAAGTGGGTCTGCGAATAATCACCGACTCGCTGACCTTGCCACCAACTGAAAAGGTGGGTTTGAACCGTTTCGGTTTGCACCTCTCGATTCAGACTGCCGTTTGCGTGGTATTCAGCAAAGGCGGCGCGGACCGTTGCGATATTGCCGCCATGTCCGTTGAGAAAATATAGATGTTCGAATCCGTGCACCGCGAGAGACTCGATGGTATCGACAATCAACGCCATCAGGGTGCTAGGACGCAAAGTCATCGACCCCGGGAAACGCATGTGATGCTGCGCCATACCGACTTGTATGGTCGGTGCAACCAGTAGGTTTTTCGCTTCACCCACGCCCTCAGCAACCACCTCAGGGCATATCGCGTCGGTGCCGATATAACCGTTTGGCCCATGCTGTTCGGTCGAGCCTATCGGAATAATCACGGTTTGAGAGTTGTCGAGATATTCCTCGACCATCGACCAAGTACAAAGTTGTAATCGCATTGTGCCTAAGTATCCCTATCTGTTTGATGACTATGAATAAAGTCCAATTATCACACCGAAGCATCAGCAGGTCTATTACCCACATAATCCCCACCGAGCCCAATTCAGATCCTGTTTTTATGCGAATTTGCCGCACAACCCTTACCCAGCCTTATTGGTCAGGCTGCAGCCGATTTATCCAAAGCCAGCATTTGCGTTGATCGGTCTTTCGAGTATACTAATTGGACTCGTTTCGAAGTTAACTCCGATGCGAGGCTACATTTTTAAGACAACTAGAATTGAGAGGAAAGAAAATGCGTACTTGGAAAAAACCAGTTATTACAGAAATCGCGGTCGGCATGGAAATTAATTGTTACGTCTGTGCAGAGCTATAGGCCTGCTGTCAATATAGACCAGCTTTGGTGGCAACAACATTCGCCAGAGCTTAAGCATTTAGCAAAAATTCAAAGCAGTTCAACCAGTTCGGTGAACTGCTTTTTTTTGCCTTCAACTTCCTTACCTGCAGGATAACCGTTGACACAAATCATCGTATTAGGCGCCGCCGCTGGTGGCGGCTTTCCACAATGGAATTGCAATTGTCCCAATTGTCGGTTGGCCTGGTCGGGCTCTACCCAGACTAAACCAAGAACTCAGTCATCGTTGGCAGTCTCTGCCGACTCGAAGAACTGGTTGGTGCTGAACGCCTCACCCGACATTCGTCAACAAATCGCTGCCACGCCTGAAATGCAGCCACGGCATGGCGCGCGCGATACGCCGATTAGCGCGGTCCTGCTAACCAATGCCGATGTCGACCATGTTGCTGGCCTGTTGACCCTGCGTGAACGCCAGCCGTTTCGACTATACGCCACCGGCAGAGTCCATTCAGTACTGCAGGCCAACCCAATTTTTAAGGTGCTTAACCCTGACTACGTGACGCGGGAAAGCGTCCAAAGTGATCAGCCCACTTCGATTCTTGATGGCAATGGCGAACCTATCGGATTGAGCGTGACTCTGTTCCCGATCCCCGGCAAAGTTGCGCTGTATCTCGAAGATGAGTCTGCTGGTGATAACTTCGGTTCTGTCGATGAAGATACGGTCGGCGTCGCGGTTCAATCCGAAGCATCAGGCAAAACTTTTTATTACCTGCCGGGCTGCGCTGCGATGCCTGACTGGTTGAAAGAAAAACTACGCGGCACAGACCTCGTATTTATGGATGGCACCACCTGGATCAACGACGAAATGGCACAGACCGGGGTCGGCGAAAAAACCAGCCAGCGAATGGGACATATGGCGATGTCGGGCGAGGCTGGCTCGCTTGCCTCGTTTGATGGCCTTGACGTCAAACGCCGCGTCTATGTACATATGAACAACACCAATCCAGTTTTACGCGAAGACAGCGACGAGCACGCCGAAGCTTGTAATGCCGGCTGGACAATCGCCGAAGATGGCATGCGATTCGAGCTTTAATCAATGCCCGACACCGCACGCAGTCAAGATGAATTCGAATCCAGTTTACGCGACATTGGCAAACGCCAATATCACGACCTGCATCCGTTTCATCGCCTGTTGCACGGTGGAGAGCTAAACCTCGGCCAAGTGCAAGCCTGGGCGCTGAACCGTTATTACTATCAAATCAATATCCCACGCAAGGACCTAACCTTGATGGCGAAGATGCAGGACCCCGAGTTGCGCGCGACCTGGCGACAACGGGTGCTTGATCACGATGGCGGTGGCGAAGGCGGAACCGGTGGTATCGAGCGCTGGCTGAAACTAACTGACGGGCTCGGCCTTGAACGCGACTACGTCAAGTCGATGCGCGGCTTACTGCCCGCTACTCGCTTCGCGGTCGACGCTTATACCCAGTTTGTTGCCACGCATCCAACATTGGATGCGATCGCTTCGTCGTTGACCGAGTTATTTGCGGAAGAAATTCACCGCCGACGAATTGAAGGTTTTGAACGCTATTACGCCTTCGCTAACGACGACACGCTCTCCTATTTTCGACATCGCTTGAGTCAAGCATCGCGCGATGTTGATTTCGGTCTGAGTTACGTACTTGAACATGCGCGCACGCGCGATGAACAAGAACGCTGCCTGCGTGCACTGACCTTCAAAACCGAATTGCTATGGGCGCAACTCGATGCGCTGCATCACGCCTATGTCAATCCCAGTTTAATTCCGCCAGGCGCATTCGTGCCTGATGGTTTCGCGCCTGCGGAATACCAGCGATGAGTGGACCCGTCATAATCGACGAATCCCTCAGCCTCAAACTGGGCCGTGGGATTCGCTTGAAGCACGATAGCGCGCGCGATGCCTGGACCTTAATGGCACCTGAAAAGGTGATTTTCCTTGATGACATTGCCTATCAGGTGATTCATGAAATCGTCGAATCCGATGGCGCACTGAGTGGCGTTATCGATCGTTTGAGTGCTGCTTTTGCTGCACCGCGCGAAGAAATCGCGGTGGATGTCATCGAAATGCTGCAAGGCTTTGTCGACAAACAACTGTTGTTATCAAAATGAAACTAGAAACTCCCTATGCCCTACTCGCTGAACTAACGCACCGTTGTCCGTTGCGCTGTCCCTATTGCTCGAACCCTGTGGATTTGGTCCGCCGCAGCCAGGAAATGGATACCGAGAGCTGGAAAAGCCTGCTTAAACAGGCGGCCGATATGGGTATCTTGCAGGTGCATTTCTCTGGCGGCGAACCGACCGCACGTAAAGACATCGAAGAACTGGTAGCTTACGCCGACGAATGTGGTCTCTATACCAACCTGATTACCTCAGGCGTGTTGTCGGATGATGATCAAATCCATCGCCTCGCTCGCGCCGGACTCGCACATGTGCAAATCAGCATTCAAGACAGTGATACCGAAAACGGTGACTGGATCGCCGGTTTTCCAGGCGCCCAGCAAAAGAAGCTGGCGCTCGCTAAAAGCGTCGATGAAGCGGGCCTCGCACTAACCATCAATGCGGTGATTCACCGCCAGAACATTGATCGCGTCGACCGCATGATTGATCTTGCGGTTTCGATGCAGGCGCAACGGGTTGAGGTGGCAAACGTGCAGTATTACGGTTGGGGGATTCAAAACCGGCCTTATCTGATGCCCACCATCAAGCAACTCGAAATCATGGATCAGGTGGTCAAACGCAAGATTGTCGAGCTAAAAGGTGCCATTACCATCGACTACGTGGTGCCCGATTATTACGCCCGGCGACCCAAGGCTTGCATGAACGGCTGGGGGCAACGGTTTATCAATATCACGCCCGAGGGTTATGCCCTGCCCTGCCATGCCGCTGAAACCATTCCCGAACTCGAATTCGACAACGTGCGCGACACCCCGCTGAGTGAAATTTGGGCGGATTCGCAGGCCTTCAATCGCTTCCGCGGAACCGAATGGATGCCCGAACCATGCCAGAGTTGCGATCAGCGCGAAATCGATTGGGGCGGATGCCGTTGCCAGGCACTGGCGCTAACCGGTGCCGCGGAAAACACCGACCCAGTTTGTGAGCTTGCGCCTGGACACGCGCAAGTTTTGCTCACCGCGCTTGAAGACTCCCGCGATATCGAAGTCGATTTCGACTATCGAAAATTTAGCCGTCCTGACACCGCACGCTCTTAGCACAGCACCCTGTTAGCACCGAACGCTGGTCACCGGGCTCGGTGCCAACAGTTTTTTTATAGGTTGAAAGCGCAGATATAGCTCAGATATAACGCCGCTCCTGTGATTCCGCGCACCCAAACTATTTTCGGTTCAATCCTCGTATTTTGAACGAAAGTTATCTTTGTTTGGCATATCTAGCGAAGACAAAAACGCCGCATCAACACGCTGCCCTTTTTGAATCAAACCATTGAATTCTAGCAAGCGCGCGATGACCGCGTAGATTTCACTATCGCTGAGCGAGCCCGGTTTTTCGGGCGGCATCGCTCTTTTGATATATTCGAACAGGGTTGGTGCATAAGGCCAGTAAACCGCGATGCCTCGGTCAGGGTAGGCACTCGCT
>CBDTWQ010000132.1:0-5591 GCA_965364115.1 uncultured Gammaproteobacteria bacterium
TGAACACACAATCGCAGGATTTTCTATTACAGAGCTATACCTCCATTCGCACAAGAGTCATCGGCGGTAAATTAGACAAAAAAAGTTGTAGCCTAGACATGGCTTGCTGTTCTCCCAGCGAATAGCCTCTTCCTCGTAGTTGCTTTTCAAGCCTTAGCCTCAACCTCGAAATGCATGACCCTTGGATTTTCTGCTCGGGCATGAATGCGTATAGATCTGTCGACGTAACGATTTAGCCCGTTACTCGGCTGAAAACTATCCGAATCGAGAAGCCTGAAATGCACTCAGATCGTGTTCGCTACTACCAGAGCTGATCAAGTCGGCAATCGTTTTTCCGACTATCGGCCCCATCGCAAATCCATTACCACTTAGTCCGGCCGCGGTAAACAAGCCCGAGCATTGATCTGATTCTCCGATGACAGGAAGTTCATCAGGCATATAGTCGATCCAGCCGGCCCAAGCTTTTTGCAATCGCAACGGTTCTGCCGCGGGGTACTCTTCGGCAAAAGCCTGGATGGCACGTTCAAGCCCAACAGAATCAGGCGAAGGTTCCAGAGTCCGATGTTGAGTGAAATTGTCAAACTCGCCTCGTAAACTTTGTAACAAAGGTTTACCCAAACCGACATGAAGCAGCTTGCGATTCTGCCAGGCCAACTTCAGATAAGAGAAACCATACAGCAGGCTGTCGAGCATCAAGTCGTGATAACCATCCTCGGCTGCAGCCAACAACAGGCTCCCATCAACCCTCTGTCTACAGGCGCATTTACCCCAGGTCACCAATTTGCGCATATCTATCGCGAGCGGTTGGCTGTGTGCCGCACTTCCACGAACCCATAAAGACGGATGCCGTTGCCCGAGCGGCTTTAACAAGCGACTGGTCCAGGCTCCACCGGCACAGACCACAACATCGGCTTGCACCCTTCCCTGTTCGGTTTGTAATCCCGAGACTCGACCATTTTGCTGTTCAATTTCGAGGACCGCGCAGTATTCATTTATTTGCGCACCCTTACTCGCTGCCGCAGCGGCAAATGCGGGAGCTACTTTTTCCGGTTCAGCGCAACCATCGGTAGAGGTATAAAGCGCTCCTTTCAAATCGTTGACAGCGAAATGTGGCAACAAGGCTGAAGTCTCCGAGGGGGTCAATACCTTTGTATCGAGCCCGTGCTCACGGCCGACCGAAATCCAGGACTCTGCCCATTCCAGCGTTTCCTGGTCGTAACAGAGTCTCATCTGTCCCTGTTGACGCCAATCCAGCTTCGCTTCCAATGACTGTTCCAGTTTTTCCCATAAACGAATTGATTCGAGCATTAATGGTAATTCAGGTAGCGGCCGACGTTGCGCACGAACCGAGCCCCAATTACGGCTGGATTGCTCGCCGGCGACTCGCCCTTTCTCATATAGGGCTACCTTGATACCACGGCTGGCAAGATAAAAAGCAGTCGCACTGCCGACAATGCCACCACCGACGATAGCGACACTGACCGAGCGATTGTTTTTATCAGGACTAATCTGACCCATGCAATCCTGACCTATACAACCCTATCCTATACAAAAAATTCAACTGAAATCCCAATTGCCGGTCATTTCGAGACACAGAAATGAGGCCGACCAACGCCTCGATACCGGTCACAAATTGCATATAACCCATGAGTTAAATATCACCAAAACCTAGTGTGGTTTTGATCGTAAAAGAGCAATAGACGCTGGACATATAACTACCATCACAATTGCGGACGTTAACTTAATTAAGAGGTTATAGCGACTTAGTGATCACTTCTGAATCATCTACTCGCTGGATTCGAGTGCCGACATGGCACCAGCAAACACGGTGACCGGCATATCGTAAATACCTCCGCCGAGCCGACCTTTTTCGCCAGTTATGTCGAGTATGCCAAGCCCGATGATCGGGCCTTGCTGGTTTTCTACTGCGGCCCGAGCGGTAAGCCCGAGTTTGCAGTCGAGATCACCGAATCCGGGATGCGACCCACACATCAGCCGTGTGCTACGTGAACGGTAATCATCCGGTAAAAAGTCAGTAAAGTTTGCCTCTTGAAGCGGCGACAAATGAATCGACATCGCGCCGAGCCCGAGCCCTTCGACCACGGCACTGTCGCCAATCGCGGGTAAAGCACGGTCTGCTGGCAAGTCGCTATCAAAACGACCCTTCGGTGCGGTTGCGGGTGCCTGGAACCATTGACCCGGTAAGCCTGAAATTTGAACACCCGTGTCGACACCGTTGCCGGCTGCGGCGGTGACAAAACTCGATTCTGCCACACCCGAAGCACTCATCATCAGGCACTTGCTTGCGGCCATCCAAAGGTTTAGAAAAATGCTGGCTGAAGTATCAATAAAACCACATGTTCTGGGATCTGTGATTCCCCCGGAAATATTGCTCTCGATAATTTGCATCAACAGCTTAGTGCCCACCGGGGTGCGGCCATGGCAATCGTCACCTTCGCGCAGTGCATTGGCGGCAATCGGCACGATTTCAATCTGCGGGCCCATTGTCTGTTGGCCCAATGTTTGTTGGCCCAAATTTTTCTGGCTAAGGCCTTCGCGTAACAGATCAGCGAAAGGTCCGTTCAACCAGTGCATATGCTCGACCACTTCCATCGAGCGTAAGCCGAGCCGCATAGCCGGACGTGAACCCCCATTGATGGGTGCGTAAATGATGTTTTTGGGTTGAGAGAGATCCACCACCCGATGCATCGGCATTGAAGCACTCACGACTGCAGCCAATGGGGTCACAGTGGAATGATCCTGCGCGGGTTTAAGGTGAATCTCCTCCGCTTTGATCATCGCTTCGGCTTGATCCAGATCTTTTGCAATGCCTTCGAAAACTGCCGCGACACAGGCCGAGTTCAGAATCGGCATCGAGATTGTTTCGACCGATGCAAACGGTGGCCCCGCGTGCAACAGCACATTTGATTCGAGGCCGAATGCATCGGCTGCAGTTTCCAACCCATCCCAAACAGGGTTGGCATTCAACAGCTTGTCGAACGCTATTTGGTCTGCTGGATGCAGTGAGGCATTGTTGGTCATGATTGGTCAGTCATGAAAGGTCGCTCATAAAATGTCGGTCATGATTGGTCAGCTGGAAGAATCCAGGTTTCACTGAAATACAGGAACGCCGAAGTGGTTTCAACATCGGCCTGTACGCGCGTGCCGAGCTTACCCGGCAGCGCTTTGCCATTCACTAGAATGCTGCCCTGCTGTGCCGGCACCAGCACTGAAAACATCGAATGCATGCCAGAACCCACCTGATGCGGCATTAATTCTAAAGCACGTGGTTGCTCCAGGTTTTCCCACACCAGTTGAACGCTAGTGCCTTCACCGGTAATGGTCTCGCTGTATCGATGACTCATCGGGTCGCCATCCGTTTGCACCGATTGCGCGACCAACCGCTTGAGACCATTGAATGCGGGTGCATCACGAAAAGCCGCGAGGCGCCCGATAAAGCTCTCGAGCAGATATTCACTCAATTCGTGGTTATCGCTAATAATGACATTCGGTGCTTCATCGCTGCCCTGCTCCGATTCAGGTGTGCCATACAGTAACAGCATTTGACCTTGCCCAAGTGGCGACCAAGCGACACGAAAAAACAACGCCATCGCCGAAAAACTGCCGTCGTCATGCTTGAGTAATATGCCGGGGTTTTCACCAGTCCAGTCGACTACACCGGGAGTTATTGGTTCTGATAAAGGCATCTTATTGATCCCCTCTTTTGTCAGGTGTGACCCAGGTTTCTGAAAACGCCAGAAACGCAGTGCTCATGGTGCGCCCGAAGAACTGGCGGTTTTGCACACTGCCCGGAAGCGAGGTGCCATTGACTTTGATATCTGCCGATTTGGCTTCCAGAAAAACGGAATACATTTCATGTTCTTTGGTAGCTGAATTTTCAACCGTCACTTCAACCGGAATTGGCGGGCCCATGTCTTGCCAAATCATTTCCAGTGTGACCCCTGAGCCGCGCAGCGTTTCTCTATATTCGGTTTTAAGATCACCCGGTGTTTTATGCACCGAATCCAGATTCAGCCACGACATATTTTGCAGCCCTGCCTTGCCGATGAAAGTCGGCATTTTACTGACCCAACCGTCGACGATCCAACGCATCATCTGCTGATTATCGGTGATGACAAAATTGGTTTCGTCAGGCCAGCCTTTCGCGACATCGGGCGCTGCCAGCACAATCGCGGCATTGCCTCGGCCAAACGGTGACATCACGACGCGGAAAAACAGCGACAGCACACTATAAGCTTCATCACTTTCGTTGCTTTTCAGGTAGATGCCGGGGTTTTCGCCAGACCAGTCGACCCGGCCTGGGTTAATCGATACTCGTGTCATGCCCAGGTGGCCTCGTATTCTTCCAATTCTTTGATTATCAAATCCGATCGCTCCTGCCCGACATACGGGTCGTGCGCCCTATAAATGGCAGCCACCTTTTGGGCCACTTCTTTGATTAACTCATCATCGTCGCGGCCCGGCTGCAGCGGAATACGCAACATCGTATCTCCGCCGTAAGTCGGAATCGGATTATCGAAAACATCGGTTGGATGCTTCACCGGCTTGCCTTCCTTAACACTACGAATGCTCTTCCTCAAACGACGCCGCGCGAGTGACACTCCGCGGTCGGTTTGTGATGTGTGCTCTCGGCTATGGATATTAACCGGCCCCTGCGATGTCCAGGCGTCGTAATCACCGGGGTCACGTTGCCGCATTTCATACGAACGGTCGGCGCTTTGACCATAAAAATCAGTCTTACCGAAGCCGACTTCATTCTTGTTGGTCAAGCCTTTGGGATCGCTACCGTCGTCGCGGAAATGACGCCAGGCTATGACCAGAGTATTGGTATCGTCAACCGGTGTGATCCAGCGTGACAATCCGCACCGACCAAAATAACGGGATTGTTCGGGTAGCGGAAAATGACCGCCATTTTGAGTAAAGCTTGGCAGCATCTGATCATGGATACGCAACCAGATGATGTCACCGACGCGTCGAGTGTTGGTGTAGAAGTCACCGATCTCACGTTCGAAATATTCAATCGTTGGCATCTCGGCGAAAGCATCAGTGAACTGCGTTCGAACGGCTTTGGTATGCAGATAAACCACGTGGAACGGATCCCAGGCGTTTTCCATCACCTGCAACCAGTTACACGGCGACTCAATCAAAAACGGAATCATTTCGTCACCGCCTTCGACCATGGTGTCGAACACCGGGAATGGTGGCATGCTGTCACGCGGGCCCATATAGGCAAAGGCAAGACCGTTGCATTCAATGACCGGGTAAGCCCCAAGACAAGTGCCGTCCTTGAGTTGGCTGCCAACGGGTTCACAGGGTCTTTCCAGAATGGTGCCGTCGATGCCATATTTCCAGCCATGGTAACTACAGCGAATGCCGCCCTGTTCGATGATGCCAAATTCCAGCGACATGCCGCGATGCGCGCAGTGCAAATGCACCAGGCCGAGCCGGCCACCGGTTTCACGAAACAGCACTAAGTCTTCGCCCATGATGCGTAAACGATAGGGCAAGTCACCTACCTGATCCGTCATTGCAACGGGCAACCAGTGCCGTCGCAAATAATCTCCACATGC
>CBDTWQ010000133.1:0-5553 GCA_965364115.1 uncultured Gammaproteobacteria bacterium
TGGTCAACGCGATTCTCGACCGAGCGGTGATTTATTTGGTGCCCAATATGAACCCAGATGGCAGCCGACGGGGTCATTTGCGCACCAATGCGGCGGGTGCCAATCTCAATCGGGAATGGCAAACGCCGTCGGCTGAGCGAAGCCCGGAAGTTCTATGCGTACGAGAAAAGATGCTCGAAACAGGCCTAGATTTTGGGCTCGATGTGCATGGTGATGAAGCCTTGCCCTATAATTTTATCGCCGGCACTGAAGGCATTCCGAGTTGGAATGAGCATCGACAGCATCAGCTAGATTCCTATCGAAAAACTTTGGCGAGGATCAACCCTGATTTTCAAACCGAGTTTGGCTATCCGCCGAATTCGAAAGGCACGGCCAACATGAGCTACTGCTCGAATTCACTGGCGGAGCACTTCGGTGTGCTCGTAATGACCTTGGAGATGCCGTTTAAAGATGCCACCAAAACGCCAGACCCGATTCAAGGCTGGAGCCCCGAACGTTGCCGGCATCTGGCCAGCAGTTGCCTGGATAGCCTTCACTTTTGCTGGGACGAGGTTTTTGCTTGATTGCTGCTTTAAGTTGCAGCATCGGGCTTTTGTTCTATCTTAGCCATGATGTTGCTAATTGCGCGGTCGAATGCCGACGATGACTCTACTCCTTTGACTTCACCGGCTCGCATCTGATCGGCCAGATTCTTGATTGTCATGTTTTTGATTTTATGTCCTTGGCGATTGACGAATACCAGGTTGCCGGTGACGTTGCTCTTCCATGACAGCCGAGCGATCAACGACTTTTCTGGCTCTTTGAACTCGATCCAGTCGCCGATTTTGATTGTCGCGGCCAATTGATCAAAATCATCGTTGTTTTGCTCGGTCTGGGGTTTAACGTCTTCTGAGCCCGCCGATTCAAGCACAATTTCTTCATCGATAAAAATGTTGCCGTGTTTTACGTCGGCGCTGAATTGATTGAGATCGTCAATTACGGATTCAGTTGGTAAGGTTGTGATCGAGGCGATCGTGTCATCAGCGATAAAATCAATATTTGCTAACTGATTACTTTCACTTTCAATTTCATTGTTGAACATTTCATCAAGATTGCCGGTGGGCCAGACGGTGACGTCATCCACCCGAGTGACGGTGTTCTTCGAGGTTTGTTTGACGATTGAAGCGTGTTCTTGAGCCAGCATTCGAAAAATAATATTTTGCTCCTGATTCTTTATTTTGGCTAACTGCATGCCTTTGGAGAGCGCACGCAGCAATGCGGGAATGGTTTTGATGATTCTGATTCGCTCTTCTTCAGTATGTTTGGGAACCAGTGTCCAAATCAGCGTCGACGAAATGCGTCGAAGTTTTTTCCAGTGCTTTGATGAACCGCCCTGCGAGATATGGGTTCTATACAAAACCGAATACCAGGCCCCATTGAGGAAGTTGGTCACATCACTGCCGAGTTCGCGATTTTTTGTCAGCTTAGAGATTAGGTCCTTGGTTGCATCACGCGCATTTTTTATTCTTAGGTCGCGTTGCCGTTCTTGGTCGATCAACTTTTCTTTGATCTCATCAAGCTTCCCATCTTCCTCTTTAAGAAAAAGCTGCAGTTCGGCTAGAGCAAATTCGAATGCGGCAACATCGTCGTCGAACTCATTCAGCAAGAAGCCGACTATTTCTTCAATCTTAAACAACAATTCTTTTTGCTCGGCCTGGTCTTCACTCCAACCGAGCGCCGCACGGGAAATGCTGTCGAGCAGTTGACGCGCGGGGTGCTGTTTGTGGTTAAAAAAGTTCTTGTCAAGAATCGCGACTTTCAAGATCGGTATTTGTAGGCGACCGATCAGCACTTTAACAGGGGTTGGTAATGCTTCGTCGTCAAAGAAAAAATCGAACAGCATCGAGACCACATCGATTGTTTGGCTGTCAGTAGCGGAAACTCGAGTAGTGGCATCACTCTTGAATGCGGTTAGCCGCTGTTGAGTGGCCATGCGCAGGTATTGTGGGTCAACCGAGGTTAGTGATTTTTCCGGAATACTGTTGGTTTGCAGTCCTGTTAATGCGGCGACAAAAATTTGGTTGGGCGGATTGCTGTTAAGACCAGTCTCGGACCTTTGTTCAGGACCCATTTGGGGGCCTGAATTGTCGCCGTCACTAATCGAGAAGTTAGAGATGGCGGAATCAGAAATGGGGGTTAGAGCGCCGAGGTTGACAGCACCGGCCATCGTAGCCGTTGGGTGGGCCGCATTGGGTTGCAGGAATCCGTTTTGAACCACCTGTTGCAATGCTGAAAAAAGATTGCTTGGGTCAAAACTGGGAGTATCCGCAAACGTCCCGGCGTTCCCGTTGTTTAGACTTGTTTCTAGGATTGACTTTTCAGCCGCCAAAGCCTGTGGCTCCCGCGCTTTGATCCGGTTGGCGAGAAAGCGTGTGGTCTGTTTTAACTGTTCGGTCTCAGCGTCAAAATCCGCCAGCACGTCTTTATCGATTAGAATTTGATTCAACTCTTGGTAAAAGTGCCCCAAATTGGTCATCACGTATCGATCGAACAGCTTGTAGAAAATAAGCTTGATCTTGATATCGGTTTCGAGCAGGCCAGCGGCCTTGTGAAAGGCGAAACAGATTGCTTTAGGGTCTATTGGGCAATCACTCTCATGTACTTCCTCACGGTTCAAGACGGTCATGATCCGTTGATTCAACGCAAATAGCTCGAGTTCGAAAAGAGGACGGGCTTTCGATATCATATTTTGAATCGCAATACTGTCTTCGAGTTCATCAAGCTCGATCAAAGCCATCTCTGGTTCGCCTTGTGTGATTTCTTCGATATCGAGTTTGGCACCGCTAAAGATTTCGAACTGATCGCTCATCTCATCTTCAAATTTCTGTTTGATGCTCGCGGCCTTCAAACGAATTTCTCGCATTGCCTCAAAATACAGGGTGTGTTCCTGATTGGTTTCGACCTTGTCCGCTAACTCAAATAAGGCATCGTCGACGTTTTCTAGCAGCACCCGGTTTAGATCGTTCAAGCCGTCTAGACTCGATTTTCTGAGCTCGTCGTAAATCGATTGCAAGGCTTTATCAGTTTGTTTGACTACTTTGAGATTGGGTGCTGCCATTTTGTACCTACGTGATTAGGTGACTAAGCGCTGCAGTGTTGCTCACAGCCAAAAAGCATGGGTTCAGGTCCTTTGCTCTGGCTTTATCAGAGCTTGAAATTGAGACTATTCCCGAGTGACGACGGTTGATAGATCCGATCGTTCTGTGATTCATCTCGCGGGGCATCTCACAGGGTGTCCGCTGCCTATTAAGCATAGTTGTAAATGCTCGATCTTTTCGCCGTTTATAGGTAAAAATGAACCGTTCATCGGCAAATGGTGTAACTAACAGGTCAGTTTTAGTTGGCTTCCAAGGGGACCTAAAAAAACGGTTTGAAAGGAGAAGCTTTACTGACGAGGGTTTATGCGGACAATAGCGATTTCCATGATTCGGTAAATATTCAAATGCGTTGCTTCGTCCAGGTTATTGCGATGACCCTTGTTTTCGCAGTGTCGCCTTCTATTGCCGGCAAGCCTGAGCGAATCGTCTCGCTAGGGCTTTGTAGCGATCAGCTGCTGTTAATTCTGGCGGAGCCTGATCAGATAGCGTCGGTTTCCAATTGGGCGATAAAGTCAGAGATGTCTTATATGGCTGATGCCGTGGGCGACATTCCGTTGAATCACGCCAGCGCTGAAGAAGTGATCAAGTTTAATCCTGATCTGGTGGTCGCCAGCGATTTCGTCGCTTGGGATACGGTCAAAATGTTGCGTCAACTGGGCTATCGCGTCGAACAAGTTCCGGTCGCGACATCGGTTGATCAGATTTATGATCTGTTGATTCAATTTGGCCAATGGACCGGGAATTTGACTAGAGCTGAGGCGACAGTTACCGCGATGAAACAAAAGCTGCGCGAAATACAGGAGCGCTACGCAAGTCGGCCGCAAAAGACGGTTATCGTCTACTCACCGAATGGCTATACGCCGGGTCGTGGCACGCTTGAAAATGATGTGTTGGTGCAAGCGGGTTACCGAAATTTAGCCGCCGAAATGGGGATTGACGGCTTTAAATCGATCTCTTTGGAAAGGCTAGTTAGCGCGAACCCGGACGTATTAATGATTGATAGTCAATTAATGCCAAGCAACTCGCTCGCGACAGTTCAGCTCCAACACCCGGTCATCAAGGCACTCGTGCGGCAACGCGAAGCGCTAGACATTCCTCTGACGCTGCGGATTTGTTCAGCTCCAATGATTACTCAAGCAATTGAGCAAATGGCTGCGCGGCGATGAAATTTGAGTCGTTCAGAATGGATCCGATCAGTGATCGATTACTGCTGCCCCTGCTGCTGCTAGGATTAGTCGTCATGCTGATCATTTCGCTCGGCCTAGGTGCGGTCGATATTGATTTGAGTAAAGCGCTGGGCGATGCGTTTTATTCCCGCGACTCGCTAGAGTCGCTGATCTTGATCGAGATTCGTCTGCCACGCGCCTTGCTCGCCCTGTTGATTGGTGCCACGCTTGGTCTCGCGGGTGCCGCGATGCAGGGCTTGTTGCGTAACCCGTTAGCCGAGCCTGGCATTGTCGGGGTCTCTAATGGCGCCGCGCTGGGCGCGGTGATGATGTTTTATTATGGATATGCCAATCTCAACTGGTTTTTTTTGCCGCTCGGCGGTTTGTTAGGAGCCCTTTGTGCGGTCTCGCTGATTTTGTGGTTGGTGGGTCGCCAACGATCGATCATTACCTTGATTTTGGCCGGAATTGCGATCAACGCCATTGGCGGCGCACTGATCGCCTTGGCACTTAATTTTGCGGCCAGCCCTTATGCGGTTCAGGAGATTGTTTTTTGGTTGTTAGGTTCGGTCGCCAACCGCAGCTTTCATGAAGTGACTATTGCTTTACCGTTCATTTTGATCGGAGGTGCAATGATGCTTTATTGTGGCCGTTTCCTGAATGCCTTAACGCTTGGCGAAGACACAGCCCGAACTATGGGTTTTAACGTTCCGCGTATGCGTTTGATTTTGATTCTCGGGGTTGCCTCAAGTGTGGGCGCTGCCGTTTCAGTGGCTGGCAATATTGGCTTTATCGGTTTAGTGGTGCCGCATTTAGTTCGACCGCTGGTCGGTTTTGAACCCCGTCGATTGTTGCTCGCCAGTACGCTGGTCGGGGCGATTTTGCTGTTGCTGGCCGATGCGGTGGTGCAGAGCCTATCGGTGGGCAGCGAACTGAAACTCGGCGTGGTGACTGCTTTGGTCGGCGCGCCTTTCTTCTTGCTGCTGGTGCTTAAGTCTAGGAATACGCTGCAATGAGTTTGTTGGCTGCGAAAGGGGTTAGTTACCGAATTACTCAAATACCGATTTTGCAGTCGATTGATTTCGAACTGCAGGCGGGCGAATTGATTGGTTTGATCGGACCCAACGGGGCCGGCAAGAGCAGTTTGCTGAAAATTTTGGCGGGCATTAGCCTGCCGGACGACGGCGAGATATCTTGGCAAGAGCAGGCGCTGCAAGATATTTCAGCGCAACAACGCGCGCGCTCTCTCG
>CBDTWQ010000134.1:0-5512 GCA_965364115.1 uncultured Gammaproteobacteria bacterium
AGACCACCCTCTTTAGCAAATTTATTGGAGAAATTGTGAAGACCTAGAAAAACCACCTTCAAATTTAACCGCGCCTGCAAGCCGAGAAACAAATTAGCGCTCGTTCCGACCATAGGCGCATGAGAATTCATTGTCAAGGGATTGCGGGGCAGCCAAAGGTGGCTTGCCAAGAGGTTTAACGACTTCTCAAGTTAAACCTATCGAGAGGATTTAAGGCGCAGCCTAGCTTACTAAACTAGGCTATTTACCTAAAATATCCAACTAAGGGATCAAATTAACGTATTAATACAAGATCATCGACCTGCAAGTTATCAAACAATTCGACAATGTCAGCGTTTTTCATCCGAATACAGCCAGCCGAGACGGCTCGACCTATGCGCTGTTCATCACTGGTGCCGTGTATATATATGTAACGTGAAAAGGTGTCAAATTGACCGCCCAGATTGACCGAAGACTCCAGCCCACTCAACCAAAGAATGCGGGAGGTGATTTCATCTTGTTGCTGATTATCCAGATCACCAGCGATCTGGCCGATCGCTTGGCGCGCCTGAAACACCATGCCGAGCGGTTGTTCGGCGCCTATTTTCTGTTCGATTCGATGCACGCCTAGCGGCGTTTGATACGAGCCCTGCTGGTTGCCGATTCCATTCTTCGCGGTCGACACGGTGTAGCGACTATTGGACAAATCATCAGCTGACAGTCGGTACAAACGCTGTTCTTTACAATCAACCAGAATCAGCGGGCGCGAACGGTCGAGGGGCGGCAAGTTAGGCAGCCTGTGGTCGATCTCTTGTTTTATCTGTTGCCAGCGCATCAAGCGTTATTGTGCAATTCCATGCCGGCGGAATTGGTTTGCTCTTCTTGCAACTCCTTGGCAGAGTCGCTGCGTGACCGACTGATTTTATCAAGATAGGAAGAATCGATTGTTTCAGTGACATACTCACCATCAAAACAGGAGCAGTCGAATCGCTTAATTGAACGATTGCCCTTTTGAACCGCATCAATCAAGTCCTCCAGGTCTTGATAAATTAACCAATCTGCACCAATCGCCTCAGCAATTTGACTTTCATCTCGCTGGTGCGCCACCAGCTCGCTAGCCGAAGGCATATCGATACCATACACATTGGGGAAACGTACTGGCGGGGCTGCCGAAGCAAGGTAAACTTTCTTCGCACCCGCTTCGCGAGCCATTTGAATAATTTGTTTGGAGGTGGTCCCGCGCACGATTGAATCATCAACCAAGAGCACCGTTTTGCCTTTGAATTCAATGTCGATCGGGTTCAGCTTGCGCCTAACTGATTTCTTACGCTCGGTCTGCCCCGGCATAATAAAAGTGCGCCCGATATAGCGATTTTTGATGAACCCCTCTCGGAATTTAACCCCCAGATGGAAGGCAAGCTCGATCGCCGCAGGCCGACTTGATTCCGGAATCGGTATGACCACATCAATATCATGATCCGGCATTTGACGCAGTATTTTGCGTCCTAGCTTTACCCCCATTCGTAATCGAGCTTTATAAACATAGATGTCGTCGATGATCGAGTCAGGACGAGCCAGATAGACGTATTCGAAGATACAGGGGTTCAAACTCGCTTTGGCGGCGCAACCACGTCGATGGATTTGACCCGCAATATCGATAAAAATTGCTTCACCGGGTTGCAAATCAGATATTAATTCAAACCCAGAGGCCTGCAGTGCGACACTCTCCGACGCAATCATATACTCGTTTCCGGCGCCTGTTGCGCGCTTTCCAATCACTAATGGACGGATTCCGTTAGGGTCTCGAAAACCAACAATCCCCTTCCCAGTCAACATCGCTACCACCGCATAAGCGCCTTCAAGACGTTTATGGGTTTCGGTTACTGCCGAGAAAATTTCTTCCGCGGTCAGATTGAGGCTGCCACATGACTGCAATTCGTGCGCCAACACATTAAGCAGCACTTCAGAATCAGATTTGGTGTTTATGTGGCGCCGATCAGATCGATACAATTCATCTTTCAACGCATCGACATTGGTCAAGTTGCCGTTGTGGGCCAGGGTAATGCCGTAAGGCGAATTAACGTAGAAAGGCTGCGCCTCTGCCGACGACGAACAGCCAGCGGTCGGGTAGCGAACGTGACCGATACCCATGCTGCCTTCCAGTTCGCGCATATGCCGAGTATGGAAAACGTCACTCACTTGGCCATTATCTTTGCGCAAATTGAGCTTATCGTCGTCACAGACAACAATCCCAGCCGAATCTTGCCCTCGATGCTGCAGCACTAACAATGCATCGTAAATAACCTGCGCGACCGGTTGTTGGCTTACAATTCCTACGATTCCACACATATCAAACGCTCAATTGGCAATCAGAAGTCGAATTCAAAATCGTCCGCCACATCATCGGGAATAATCTCTCGAACCCATTCCGCCATATCCTCAAAAAATTCAATAGTTACAGAATCATCCCAAAGCTCAGTGCCCGGCGTGGGCGTCAAGCCCAACAGTAACACCATAAATGTGACGATCAAAAACCCACGGGCGGCGCCAAAAATAACGCCTAACGACTTGTCAGTGCCACTCAGCCCGGTTTTCGTGACGAGTTGAGTTAGCGCAAAATTACAGATAGCACCTGCGATCAAAGTCAAAATAAACAAGATTGAAAACGATAATATCCCGCGTAAGGACGGTGCCGATAGATAGGGCTCTAAAGAATTTGATAAGGCCGCGAAATATCGAAAGGAAATAATCCCGGCCACGATCCAAGTGACCAAAGAAACCGACTCTTTGATGAAACCTCGAAAAGTGCTGATCAAAGCCGACAGAAAGATGATCATGATAATGGCTAGATCCAACCAAGTCATAATCTGGCCCGCTGTGTCGAATTGCGATCATCGAGAGCATTACAGAGTGGCCAAGAATCGAAGCCACGATGCGGAAAATTATCTTTCATATTTCATGATCAGGCCATCGATGTCGTGTTTCGCTTTTATCTTGTTTCGAGCTACTTTAGTTTGATCTCGATTGGAAAATGGCCCCAATCGAACCCGATAGCTATTACTGCCACCAACGAGAAATTTCTCGATAAAAACAGCCGCTATGTTTGATTTACGAAGCTTATCTCGTTGCTTTTCTGCCTTGCTGCGGTCTTTGAAACTGCCGACTTGAAGGACCCAGCTATCACCCCCAACTTTTTTGTTAGCGGTCTTCTTGGTTGCATTCTTAAGCATGGCCTTGTTTTTAGCGATCTGCTCTTCCGCTAGCTTGGCGGCAGCCTCCTTCTCGCTAACCTTTGTTTGAACAAGCTCATCGCCAGCCTCAGCCTCGCTGAGCTCTAATGACTGATCGATCAATCGAGACTGCAAATTGGGCAGCTCCTCGACCTTGCGGCTTAACTCCAACTGTTTTCGAGTGAAGTCGGGATTTGCTTCGACGATCGGTTTGGGGGGCACAATCATCTCAAATTCGGCTTGCTCGGCACCTGACCCATCGAGCAGCATCGGCAGAAAAATGACCGCCAGCGCAAACATAACGATCAGACCGACGAGGCGATTTTTTACGTTTTGATCCATAGCAGCTTTAGTCGCCGGGTTGTGGCAAGGCAGATAACACGAGTTCAGCGGTTGCGAACGAGCCTGCGACCAACATTATATCCTTAAAACCTAAAGATGACAGTGCCTGATCAAGCGCATCTTCCACTCGATTGAAACACATTTCAACTTTAACCATCGGTTCGATTTTCGATTTCAACTGCTCGGCCGTTTGACCGCGTTCAACCTCCAAACCCAACAACCACCAGCTATCCACCTGCGCTTTTAGTGCTTCGACAAAGAGATCCGCTCGCTTGTCCTCCAGCATGCCTAACAGCACCACGATTTTCCCTTCAACCGGCAGCAGTGCCCGCAGATTCAAAGCCAACGCCGATGCCGCATCATGATTATGACCGACGTCGACGATCAGACGCCCACCAAATGGCGCTGGCACAGTTTCAAATCGTCCTTTCAACTGCACACCGAGAAAATTACTCCGAATTTGTTCCACGCTGAGATCGTCAAGCAAACCTAGCTTCAACAAACCAGCAACTACACCAGCCAAGTTGGCGGATTGGTGAACTCCGGGCAGCACCGAGTCTAAACAAATTTCTCGGCCTTGGCCGCGCCAATTCCATCCACTCGCTGCCGGTTCAATAAAATAGTCCTGCCCCAAACGCAAATTCAGGCAGCGCTTGCGTTCGACCTCGCTTAAAACGCTTTGTGGCGGATCGATATCATTAATGATCGCAGCGCTATGATGACGCAGAATACCCGCCTTTTCGAAGCCTATATCTTCTCTATTACTGCCCAGCCAATCCTCATGATCAATCCCAATGGGGGTGATATGAGCTAGATCAGCATCGATAATATTGACCGCATCCAGTCGACCACCGAGACCCACTTCCAGGATCGCAAAGTCGGGTTGCCACTGTTGTATTAGATACAGCGCTGCCAAGGTGCCGAATTCGAAATAAGTCAGCGCAATTTCAGCTCGAGCCTCGTCGATTGCCGCAAACGCCCGGCAAAGCGACACATCGTCGACTAGTTTGAGGTTGTGTTTAATTCGCTCGTTGTAAACTTGCAAGTGCGGTGAAGTGAAGCTTGCGACCTCGTATCCAGCGTTGCGCAACCAAGTCTCGTAGCAAGCGACGGTCGAGCCTTTGCCATTAGTTCCCGCTACCGTCACCACATTAGCGGCAATTTGATCCAGGCCTAAGTTTTGGCCGACTTGACTGACTCGCTCCAGTCCCATCGCAATTGACTTAGGATGCACACTAAGTTGCCATTGCAGCCAGGCATCTAAACTACGAGAAGTCATTGCCTAATTGGGATTCCATACGCTCGGCCAAATACTCGACCAGCGAGCCAAGACACGCGAGCTAGTCGGTTCAACGCGCCAATAGCATGGTACAGATTGAACTAATTTTATCACGCATTTGACGCCGATCAACAATCATATCAATCGCGCCATGTTCCAGCAGAAACTCGCTGCGCTGGAAACCTTCGGGCAATGTCTCCCGCACAGTTTGCTCTATAACCCGTGGACCGGCAAAACCAATCAATGCGCCCGGCTCAGCAATATGAATGTCTCCTAGCATCGCAAAACTCGCTGACACACCGCCCATCGTGGGGTCAGTCAAAACAACGACGTATGGCAACCCGCGTCGCGACAATCGAGTCAACGCAGCGCTAGTTTTCGCCATCTGCAATAAAGAAAATAAGGCTTCTTGCATACGTGCACCGCCGCTGGCGGTAAAACAAATCAAAGGCAAGCCATTGTCGATGCAGGTATTCACCGCGCGGACGAACTTCTCACCCACAACAGAGCCCATAGAGCCACCCATGAAACGAAATTCAAACGCCGCTGCGACCATTTCGATTTCCATCACCTTGCCGCGCATCACCACTAACGCATCCGTTTCACCGGTCGCCCGCTGCGCCTGCACCAGCCGATCACGGTAGCGCTTGTCATCTTTAAATTTCAGCAAGTCAACAGCTTG
>CBDTWQ010000135.1:0-5464 GCA_965364115.1 uncultured Gammaproteobacteria bacterium
TTACGCGGTCGTGTCGGTCGGGGTGAGCGCGCGAGTTTTTGCATTTTGTTGGTCAAGGACCAGCTGTCACAGATAAGCAAACAAAGGCTCGAGATCATTCGTAGCACTCAGGATGGTTTCGAAATTGCGCAGAAAGATCTTGAATTGCGCGGCGCGGGTGAATTTCTTGGAACCCGACAGGCTGGCGAAATGAGCTTTAAAATTGCTGACCTGCAGCGCGATCAAAAATGGTTCGGCGAGGTCGAAAATTTGGCACAACTGATGCAACAAGTTGAGCATCGCGAAATGCGCGATACCTTGCTTCGAAATTGGCTAGGCAACAGGCAAACCTACACCGAGGTGGGCTGAAAATGATACGAGGCGGAGTTTGGATTTAGACCGATTCAACGCAGCAGTACTGATTGTGCTTGGCACCGTGGCAGGCGTGATCAATATCATGGCGGGTGGGGGGAGATTAAATTATAGGTCCTCAAATCGGTGTTAAGATCGCTATCAAGTCGAAAGCACAGACGCTAAGATGTTTTCTCTTTACAATGACATTGGTCGCGGTAGCTTCCGTCTATACTGTTCTAATTTTGATCCCATGCCACCTTTAACTACCTATGATGAGGCTTTGAGGCTGTTAATCAGTCTCGCCAAACGGCCAACCGAAACGCTTGAGCTAGGCTTATTCGAAGCTCTCGGTGGTGTTTTGGCGACCGCTATCGATGCCAAGATTGACGTGCCAAGTGAGGCAATGTCAGCGATGGATGGCTACGCGATTTGTGTTGCAGATGTGGCCGCCGATGGTGAGACACGATTACCCGTTTCACAACGAATCGCGGCTGGCAGTGCGGCGGCGCCGCTAGTCAGAGGCAGTGTGGCTCGAATATTTACCGGTGCACCGATTCCGCTTGGCGCCGACGCCGTGATTATGCAGGAGCAAGTGCGTGCCGAAGAGGATTACGTTCGGTTTGATCGGAATGCGCTGAGTGGTAACTATATTCGTCCTGTGGGCAACGACATCAAGCAGGGGTCGCGAGTTTTAAATTTGGGGTGCCGTTTGCGGCCTCAGGAAATTGGCCTGGCGGCGTCGCTTGGCTTGCAAACATTAGCGGTTTTCAAAAGCCTTAGGGTGGGCATATTTTTCACCGGTGATGAACTGGTGGAGCCGGGGCAAGTGCTCGCCCCTGGCAAGATCTATGACTCCAACCGTTATACGATCAGTAGCATGCTGCGCACGCTGGGTTGTGACATCGTCGATCTCGGCCTCATTGGCGACACCCTTGAAGCCACCCGCAATGCGATCTTGAAAGCTGCTGGGCAGGCCGACCTGGTGGTCACTAGCGGCGGCGTCTCGGTTGGTGAAGAAGACCATGTGCGGGTCGCGATTGAACAGTTGGGTCAACTTAAATTATGGCGACTCGGAGTCAAGCCGGGCAAACCTTTGGCTTTCGGCGAAATCGATGGCACCCCGTTTCTTGGATTACCTGGGAATCCAGTGTCGGTTTTTGCTACTTTTTGTCTATTCGTGGTGCCAGTGATCAAACTCATGCAAGGGCGAGAATGGAAAAAACCAACCGGTTTTAACCTTATCGCCGATTTCGATTGGCCGAAACCCGATAGCCGCAGAGAGTTCTTGCGTGCGCGTTTGAGTGATCAGCAGGGTGAATCGGTGGCACAAATTTTCTCAAATCAAGATTCGGCGGCACTCACCTCGACGGTTTGGGCAGATGGTTTTGTTGAGATCGCTGAACAGCAAACTGTTCGAAAGGGCGAGATGGTCCGCTATTTGCCATTCACCCAGTTTTTCGACTGAGCTTAGTGATGATTATTAGCGTTCAGACTGACGACTTTGAGCTCTCGGAAATCAACCGGCGGCTGCTGAAGGGCCGAACCGACGTCGGCGCAGTGGTCAGTTTTATCGGCCTAGTTCGTGATCTTGAAGAGGCTTCGCTGCAGCAAATGACGCTCGTACATTATCCGGGGATGACGGAAAAAGCGCTGCAACAGATCGGTAAGCAAGCCACAGAACGATGGCATTTGACCGATTTGGCGATCATTCATCGGGTAGGCCCACTGACGCCAAGTGATCAAATTGTGTTGGTTTCGGTTTTAAGTAAGCATCGAGGTAACGCTTTTGAGGCTTGTGAATTCATAATGGACTACCTCAAAACCGATGCGCCGTTTTGGAAAAAAGAGCAGTCTAGTCAAGGTTCGAGCTGGGTGGCATCGCGTAAAGATGACGCAATAGCCAAAGAAAGATGGGAAAATTGAATTGAATCGACATTTTTTGATTTTGCCGCATACTATAATCCGTGACCAATTCAGACCCTTAGCCTTTTGCTGCGAACTTAAACTGTGAACCCGCTTTCTCCAGTTACTCAATCTACCCGACTGCCGGCCAATTCTGCCCAGCCTTTGAACGCAGCGGTAGTTGCTGTAGAAGGCAATGCCAGCCAGTTTTCGGATGCTAGCAAGCAGCATCGTCCTATTACCTATGTTTATCGGGGCGAGTTGATTGATGGGCTTAGCAACGACAAGCGTTATCGCCCGTCGCCCCATCTGATTGTCGACCCAGCCAATTTACGAGCCATTGCGAGCTACCAAAAAGTGGTGAATGATCCACCATTAACCGGTCAACTGTTAGACGGCTACATCTAAGCTCAGACTTAGGGGCGGCCATTCCAAAGTCATTTTGCGCGCCGAGGTAGGTTATCTTTTTCGCCGACAACGCAAATCAATTCTGCTCTCCGTGCGAGAGTCTCAAGTAAAGCCCTAACAGGAGGGGTGCAGATTTCTAATTACGGCCCAGCGTCGCTTTGTTACAATTTCAATTCGTTTTAAAAGCCCTCACGAATGGATGTTTCTCACTTAATTGACCCACTTAACGATCGCCAACGCGAGGCGGTTAGCGCTGACCCTGGCCCAATTTTAGTTTTGGCGGGCGCGGGTAGCGGCAAGACGCGTGTGTTAACGCATCGAATCGCTTGGGCCTGCGAAGTGAATGGCCTGTCTCCACTGAGCGTGTTGGCTGTGACTTTTACTAATAAAGCCGCTCACGAGATGCGTTCCAGAGTTGAAACTTTGCTTGGAATCTCGGCTGGAGCGATGTGGGTCGGCACTTTTCACGGTCTGGCACATCGTATGCTTCGCGCGCACCACGAGGCGGCTCGACTTCCCCAAAGTTTCCAGATTCTAGATAGCGATGATCAATTAAGGATGGTTAAGCGTGTGGTTCGGGAGCTCGATTTGGACGAATCACGCTGGCCGCCTAAACAGGCGCAATGGTTTATCAATCACAATAAAGACGAGGGTTTGCGGCCGTCGCATATCGACCCAGGGCACGACATCATCCAGCAGCAATTGCTCGAAATTTACCGACTGTATGATAACCAGTGCCAGCGAGCAGGGGTGGTTGATTTTGCCGAATTACTGCTTCGAACTTTGGAATTGATTCGCGACAATGATGATTTGCGCGGCCATTATCAGCGTCGTTTTCGACATATATTGGTTGATGAGTTTCAGGACACCAATGCGATTCAGTATGCGTGGTTACGATTGATGGCCGGCGCCGAGACACCGATTTTTGTGGTCGGTGATGACGATCAGTCGATCTATGGCTGGCGCGGTGCGCGAATCGAAAACATTCACCACTTCGAGAAGGACTTTGCGAATACCAAAGTCATTCGGCTTGAGCAAAACTACCGTTCTACAGCGACCATACTCAAGGCGGCAAATGCTTTGATTGGCCATAACCGAGATCGCATGGGCAAAGAGCTTTGGACCGACAGCGACTCCGGCGATCCGATTCTTTATTATTCAGCTTACAACGAAAAAGACGAGGCTCGCTTCGTCCTTGATCGAATCGAGAGCTGGGTGGCGGATGGTCGTAATCGCAACGAAGTTGCGGTTCTATATCGCTCTAATGCGCAGTCTCGACAGTTCGAAGAATCGTTGCTAACTCGCGGAATCCCCTATCGCGTGTATGGCGGATTACGCTTTTTTGAACGGGCCGAGATTAAAGACACACTCGCTTATCTGCGAGTAATTTCAAACCCCTCGGCGGACCACGCATTTGAACGCACGGTCAATCAACCACCTCGTGGGATTGGTCAAAAAACGATCGATGCGATTCGAAGTCATGCTCGCGATTTGTCGGTTTCCCTGTGGGATGCCTCGGTCGATTTAGTCGGCACTGATCAATTGACTGCGCGGGCGCTCGGCGCGTTAAAAACCTATGTAGACCTAATTCACCGGTTGACCGAAGAACTGGCTGATTTAACTTTGGATGAACAAATAAAAACCTGTATTGAAAGTAGCGGACTGAATAATCATTTCAAGAAAGATAGTAGTGAAAAGGGCCAGTCACGAATTGAGAATTTGCAGGAATTGGCGGGTGCCGGAAAGGGTTTTCAGTTTGATGCAGTCATTGAAGAAGGCGTAAACACGCTGGACGCTTTTCTTGCTCACGCCGCGCTTGAAGCGGGTGAAGGCCAAGCTGACGCCTGGGAAGATTGCGTCCAGTTGATGACCCTGCACTCAGTTAAAGGGCTTGAATTCCCGCTGGTGTTTATGGTGGGCATGGAGGAGGGTTTGTTTCCGCATCAGCGTTCTAGCGAAGAACCCGGCCGAATGGAGGAGGAGCGCCGCCTCTGTTATGTCGGCATCACCCGCGCGCGCGAGCAGCTGGTGGTGACTAGCGCAGAGGTTCGACGACTATTTGGCAATGAGAGTTACAACATGTTGTCGCGCTTTATTCGTGAACTACCTGATGACGTGATGGAAGAAATTAGGCCAAAAGCTAATTTTAGTCGACCGGTAATCGCGACCCAATCGAGCCGTTTCAGCCAGGATCGAGCCGAGTTGGATACGGGCTTGCTGGTCGGTCAACGCGTTAATCACGCGCGGTTCGGTGATGGGGTGGTGCTCAACTTGGAAGGTCAAGGCTCGCAATCACGAGTGCAAGTTAATTTCGAGGACGTCGGCAGCAAATGGTTGATCGCTAGTATGGCCAACCTGCAGCCGGCATGATCTGAAGACGAAACGCTAATCAATGACGAGGGCTCCAGCTTAAGGCAGCGCTGACAAATTCGGCGCAACCAATTCAGTGGCTGGATCGAAAATTAGATAAGGAGTTAGGACCTAAAAATGAATAATCGAAATGGGCGATCAAAATGAGTAAGCAAACAGTAGCGTTTATTGGTCTTGGGGTAATGGGCTATCCGATGGCAGGACATTTGTCCAAAGCGGGTTATTCAACTCGTGTTTATAATCGAACCGTCGCCAAAGCAGAAAAATGGTGCAAAGAATATGGCGGCGAAGTAGCCCACACGCCTCGTGAGGCGGCCATGGGCGCAGATTTTGTGTTCATCTGTGTCGGCAACGACAATGATCTGCGCTCGGTGACTTTGGGTGAGGATGGTGTGTTAGCCGGCTGCAAGGCCGACGCGATTGTGGTTGATCACACCACGGCCTCGGCTGA
>CBDTWQ010000136.1:0-5426 GCA_965364115.1 uncultured Gammaproteobacteria bacterium
TCAACCACGGCCGAAAATTCTCGTGAAACGCCCGTATCAGGACTGACAACCAGGACACTGCGAACGGGCCGTAAAATGGGTTGCAAATCAACTTCGGCCGGTTCATCTCCACAGGCGATAAGCGACACCAGTAAAAATCCTATCAAAACCGGTCGAAATATCTTGTCGTTTTTAGGCATCGGGTTCCCCATCAGTGAGTCGAAGTTTTTGGGGTTTGAGCATACATTCTCGAGCAAAGCATTCCAATTCCAGTCTGTTAGGTAACAATGGGAAATTTATGAAGAACTAGCGCCCTATTTTCCTTATTCCAGCTAGAAAAGTAAAGATATCTGCGAAACCGCCGGTCCTAGAACACCCGGCCTCTGGCTGAATGCCCCCGGTCATTCCAGTCGAGTTCCAATCATCAGGCATGCCGATTACTTGCCGCTTCTCTTAATGTAATGCCCACTTTTGATTCAGACTCGTCACAAAAATGGAACTCGACTTGCAGAAGAGCGATAAAAGTGTATATAGTGTATCGTCGATAAACGATATGGACGAAAATAACTCGAATGCCAGCGTCAACTAGCGTGGCTGGGCCGCTCAAGGACATGCCCATTGATAACAACATGTCAGATCATGATATTGCATCGATTGCCAAGGCTCTGGCGCATCCGGCACGCATACAGATAATCCGTTTGCTGTTAAGCAAAAAAACCTGCATCGGCGGCGATATTGTAGATGAGGTTGGCCTGGCCCAGTCTACCGTTTCAGAGCATTTGCGCATTCTTAAAGCGAGCGGCATCATCAGCGGCGAAATTACCCGCCCACGAGTCTGCTATTCGCTGAACCTCGCTCGGTTACAGCCTTTTAATCACTTCCTGAACGGGGTTCTCGCGAGCGATGCAGAGGCCAGAAATGACGATTCTGCTTGTTGGGTATCGCCCGACAGCAAACAATAAATTCTTGCGGCCAAAGGAACAAACAAATGAAAAATCTAACCATTTACGACCCGGCAATATGCTGCTCCACTGAAAGCCGGAGAACGGCGGCCCAATTCAACGGGACGCAAAACTATCTGCGACGCCATTATGATCGATACACCAGAGGCGTTGACCTTTCCAATCAATCAAAAGCTTTTGGCCGGAGTTTTGACGGCCAGTGACGATCAGGTGCGCCGCGCTATGGCCTTGGCTTTCGAGCATTACAAAATTGTGGTGGAACCCGGAGCCGCCGTCGGCCTGGCTGCTGTGCTAAGTCAGAAGATAGACATCCGTGACAAGACAATCTGCGTCATAACAACAGGCGGAGATGTAGATGCTGCAGATTTTTGCGCGGCGCCTACCGCCAGAGCCTAATTAAATTACAAAGGAACTAGAGACATGCTACGCAAACTAACCGCCGAATGGATCGGCACATTTTCGCTACTGGCGACTGTTATCGGCTCCGGCATCATGGCTGAAAGGCTTGCGGATGGAAATGTCGCCATCGCACTGCTCGGAAATACCATACCCACAGGGGCAATTCTGGTTGTTCTTATTCTTGTCTTTGGCCCTATTTCTGGTGCACATTTAAATCCAGCGGTGACTCTGACATTTGCGATCCGCAAGGATATCTCTGTGCAAAATTCTGTACTCTATGTCCTTGCTCAGGTTTTCGGTGGTATCTCTGGAGTCTTAGTCGCACATGTGATGTTCGACAATCCGCTGATTGATCCGTCCACGACCGTGCGCACAGGGATGGGCCAGTGGGTCGGAGAATTCGTCGCTACCTTCGGCCTGATCGGCACCATTCTCGGCTGTCTGAAATCGCGTGCCGAAGCCATCCCCTATGCGGTAGGACTCTATATTACTGCGGCCTACTGGTTCACCTCTTCCACATCATTCGCCAACCCCGCCGTGACCATAGCGCGTGGATTTTCAAATACCTTTGCTGGCATTCAACCCGCCGACATCACGGCTTTTGTAGGGATACAGTTACTGGCGGCCTGTCTTGCTGCATTTTTCTTCAAGTGGCTACTCGAAGAATAGGTTTTCCCGATGGCTGAGCCTTATCCCCTTTCCTTGTTCGATGAAGAGATCGACCGGCGCCAAGTCCCAGCCCTAAAAACCCACCCAATGGTCCTAGGGCAAGATGGCGAACATCTGTTTGCAGCAGGCGTAGCCGAGATGGATTTCAAAACGCCTATTGCCGTTCTTGAAGCAATGCAAAAGCGACTAGATCATGGAGTGTTCGGTTATGAAACCGTGCCGGCAGGTTTGATACCTGCTCTCAGGCGCTGACTTCACACCCAACATGGTTGGGAGGTTCCGTCCGATCATATTCTCTCTCCCCCAAAATATTCTGACCGCGATTGCGATGGCGGCATCTTTGTTTACTCAAGAAGGAGAAGCGGTCATCGTTCAGCCACCCGTTTTCTTCGATTTTTTTCGACGTGTTAGACGAAAACCATCGGCAGATCGTGACAAACCCGTTGATCTTCGATCAGGGACATTATGGGATGGACTTCGAGGATCTTGAAAATAAAGCATCCCATCCGAAGACAAAAATGATCTACCTGTGCAACCCTCATAATCCGGTCGGTCGGGTGTGGAGCGAACAAGAGTTACTAACTTTGGGTGACATTTGTCATCGACATTGTGTTCTGATTGTTACGGATGAAATGCATTGCGATCTCGTGTTTGGCGATAACCACTACACACCATTTGCATCGCTTGGGGCGAAGTATGCTGCGCATTGCATCACCTGTATTTCACCCGCAAAGTCTTTCAATATCGCATCTTGCTGCAGCGCATTTACGCTGATCGCCGATGAGCCAATGAGAAAAGCATTTCAAGTGGAGAACAGCCGCCTTTCGGTTAACAAAAACAACTCGTTCGCAAATGTCGCCATGGAGGCCGCCTACTCTAGCGGCGCACCCTGGCTTAAGGCGGTTATTTCCTATCTGCAGAGCAACGTTGAAATAGTGCGAGAGGCATTAAACAAAATCCCGGGGGTCAAACTGGTCGAACCCGAGGGGACCTTTCTATTATGGGTGAACTTTAACGGACTCGGACTGGAGCTCGATGAACTGTACGATTTCCTGCGCAACAAGGCGGAATGGTCGGTTACCCGCGGGCATTCATTTGGCGAAGAGGGAAATGGTTTTGCCAGGGTCAATATTGCCTGTAGCCGAGCGAAACTGAAAACGGCAGTTCACCGTCTTGAAATCGCGGTTGGCCGTCTACACTCTTGACACCGTTAAGCAGCGAAAACAATCAATATTTTTCTGATCCCAGAAATCAATCGTAAAATGCTGACTAAACAGCTTCCCGAACTCACAGCGGGACTCGTAGAGTGGCATTTTACCTGCTTTTCTGCGATACCGGATTCAATGAACTGTAACACCAGTTCTGGCACCTGACTCTGACCGCTGAGGTCTGTCCACTTTCAAATCGTTTCGTTGCCTGCCTCAATCACCAAGTAACGCGGCAGCCAGCTCGGTAAATCCGTACCCTCCTGGCTGACCAATCACATAGATTGGAAAGGTCAGCGAAGCCCGTCTCAAATTTGTAGCGCTCGGTATGATGGCCGTCCGCGCCCGATTCCAACTGCCTGAACGGTATTCTCTGACCCATTGAAGGGGTTTTATTCTTAAACCGCTTATGGTGTTCAGGCGCATTGATCAGGGTGGCGTTGTGCAACATCGGATCCATTTAGGTCGTGGGCTGTTCATCGAACGGCTTGCCGCGTCGTTCGAGCCATTGGAAAAAATAGCCCCGCGCCGGGTCGCGTCCAGTCACTAGGTAATCCAGCGTGTCGGCATTGTTCATGGTTGCCGACAACAGGTCTTCGGCGTGCTCGGTGCCACAGCACAAGATGTCGTCACCGAGCATGACGGGTTCGCTGTCGGTGGGCAGCATCAAGCACTCGCCGTTTCGACGGATGGTAAATGGCATGCAGGCGATGCTGTTTTCGAGTTGGTGTGGATCACGGCGTAATTGACCAAGGGTGAGTATCTTGCCACTGAGCAGGTATTCAGTTATTGCTGCGGCTTCAACGTTGCGAATTGTGCAATGCCATAAATGGGGTCGTTGATCGCCAATCATCGTCTGCAGGCGCTCGGTTGCATGCTCGCAAATATCTTCGCCCTGATCGCGCAGATGGTCAAGGAACATCTGCACTTGCGGCGAGATCAAATGTTTGAGCACGCGCCGAGCTGTGGTCAGACTTGACTGCAGAACTAGATTTGCATCTGCCGCGTCAAAAGCAATCTGGTTCTCGTGGCGGTTCTGACGCACGATAGTAAAGATGTCGAGATTCATAGCATTTACATACATCAAAATACTGAGATTGTCGTGATCGTTGTCGGTTCCTGCCACCACACCTGCAGCCTGTTCCAGACCAGCCTGTTGCAAAGTCTCGCGATTGGCGTGACTCGAAATGACTTGCGCAGCACCTTCGACTTCTTTTGCATGGGGATCGATTACGACCGGACGAATTCCGTTCATTACAAAATATCGATACAACCATTTTCCCATACGACCATAACCGCAGATGATCCAGTTGCCGGTAGGCAAAACTACTGGCTTCCCCAGCCTGACGTTGGGGTTATGAACTAGGCAGGAATTCAGGTTGTGCAGGCGCGGCGCGGTAATCGCCATGCTGAGCAACTGCGCGAAGATTTCAAAAGGATTAATGATCGTGACGTGACCTAGCGAGCGCAAATGTTCGATATGCCGCCGCATGGTCGAGCGACACAATATATGAATGCCCGGGTTTAACAATCGTGCCATCACTGCGATGCGTGCGTTTACCTCGTCATCAACAGTGAGAATAACCACTCCCTTGCAGTTGGGCATGCGCACGCCCGCGTCTTCGAGGAAACGAGGTATAGTTGGATCCGCACACAGGCCAGGCATCGTTACACGATAGTTGCGTAACCCCAGTGCCTTGATACGCTCCGGATCGGTGTCGATGATAACGGCGCGCATCCAGTGGTCGCTGAGGCCACGTGCGAGCAGACTGCCGGTGTCCCCGAAACCACAGATGATGTAAAACGGTTGGTGAATACGCCGCACCATCCCGGCGAAACGATGTTCGTTCAATGCCAGCAGAAAGTGCGGGTTTTGCACCAGTCGGAAGATTGAGCCGATGGCGTATAACCAGGCCACCACGCCCATGTAGACGCAAACAATCGCCCACAGTCGCTGCGGGTCGGAAAACTGACCCGGTATTTCACCAAAGCCGGTCGTGGTTGCGGTGTAGGTAAAAAAGTAGAATGCATGGAACAGGTTCATGTAGACCACGTTACCGTCAGCATCATGCCCGGGAATGAGCGCCATACCGGTAATGCCGATGGCGTAAACGACGATCAACACGAACACCGGACCGCGCATGTAGCGCAGCACCAGGTAGTAGACGCGATCGAGTTCGGAAGCCATTGCGATGAGTCTATTTAGCGGCGC
>CBDTWQ010000137.1:0-5418 GCA_965364115.1 uncultured Gammaproteobacteria bacterium
CGACCTGCATTTGATCGTTTGCTGCTCGATAGTGGCTTGACCGCCGAACAGATGGCCTATGTCGGCGACGACCTGCCTGATCTTGCGGTGATGTCGAAAGTCGGTCTTGCGATAGCGGTCGACAACGCGAATAACTTCGTCAAGCAGCATTGCGATTGGGTGACGTCTTCGCGCGGTGGCCAAGGGGCAGTGCGCGAAGTCACCGATTTCATCCTCGAGGCGCAAGGCTTACTCGAAGATAAACAGCGGGCCTATCTAAAATGAAATCACGCTTGCTGATCGCAGTTTTAATGACGACCTTAGTTGCGATCATGGCTGGCTGGATCTATGAATCAAAATTAAGCCCGAAAACAGAAACAGCGAGCACCCATTTTCCAGATGATATCGATTACTTTCTAACCCAAATGCGGTATCGAGCAATGAACCCGGCTGGCGACCTTGATTATCAAATCGAAAGCCCACGATTGGAACATCGGCGATTGAGTGATATTAGCCACATTGAAACGCCTTCGCTGATAATTAATCGAACCAATCAACAGTGGCGAGCAAGCGCAATGCTAGGTCAATTTCAGCATCAACAAAACCGACTATTACTGCAACAAAAGGTGGTCGTCCAAAAACAAGGCAGCAATCCGTTGCAACTGAATTCTGAATCGATAAGCTTTGAGCCTGATCGCAATCTAGTCAGCGCCGACACTGGCGTCTCGATGCGGGCCAAAAACACTCGGATCGAGGCTGAAAGCGGGCGCTTCGATTTGCGCGAGAATATTTATCATCTGCACCAAGCACGAGCGATCTATAATGACGAAAGTTAGCTTTTGGATTTTATGCGTCGGCCTACTGCCGATTCAGTTGTGGGCCATATCGACCGACGCTGATCAACCAATTTCAGTCGAAGCAGACCGACTCGAGGTTCGTGAAGCGGACAATATCAGCATCTATGAAGGCAATGTTTTGCTAGTGCAGGGCAGCCTGCAGATCAACTCAGATCGATTGGTGATCCACTTCAATGACGGGCGTCAACTGCGCTTGCTGGAAATGACAGGCGCGCCAGCGCGCTTCCGCCAACTTAACGACGAGCAGCAAGAAATGCTCGGTCAAGCGATGCAGATCGACTACAACAAATCTGAATCTTCGCTGGAATTACGCAACGAAGCACGATTCACTCAGGCGGGCGACACAATTGAGAGTAACTTGATTCGAATTGACACCAACACTAACCACATTGAGGCTGGCAGCGGTGGCGCTGAGCAACGGGTTAAAGTGTTCATCCAGCCGGTCGCTGAATAAACCCCCAAATGCCAGTCACTAAAAACCTTTTAGAGGCCAATAACTTAGCGAAGTCATATCAGAAGCGCCAGATTGTGAAGTCAGTTTCACTGTCTGTGCACAGTGGTGAAATTGTCGGTCTGCTCGGCCCTAACGGCGCCGGCAAAACAACTTGCTTCTACATGCTAGTGGGGTTAGTCGAAAACGATGCTGGCAACATCCTGCTGAACAATCAAAGTATTGATCATCTGCCGATGCACCATAGGGCCAGACTCGGCCTAGGCTACCTCCCGCAAGAAGCATCGGTATTTCGAAGCCTCACCGTCGCTCAGAACATATTAGCCATTTTGCAACTACGCAAAGATCTCAGCAAAGCCGATAGAACGCGCGAACTGGAGAACCTACTGCAAGAATTCCAGATCGCGCATTTGCGCGATAGTAATGGTATTTCATTATCAGGCGGTGAGCGTCGTCGAGTCGAGATAGCGCGTGCCTTAGCGAACAAACCCCAGTTTATTTTGCTAGACGAACCTTTTGCAGGGGTCGATCCGATATCCATCATCGACATACAGTCGATCATTCGTCAGTTGGCTGAAAAAAATATTGGTGTGCTGATCACCGATCATAATGTGCGTGAAACATTGGGAATATGCGACCGTGCCTACGTCATGGGTGAAGGCACGATTTTGGCCGAAGGCCAACCGGACCAAATTCTAGCGGATAAAGTTGTCAGAAAGATTTACTTGGGTGATGATTTTAAGCTATAACCAAACCTATGATAGATAAGAAAGATCTTCATCGGAAAACAGCAAGGGATTGTTTCCGGCTATGAAGCAGGCATTGCAACTACGCATAGGCCAGAGCCTTACAATGACGCCTCAGCTACAACAGGCGATCAAACTACTGCAGCTCTCATCACTCGAACTGCAAACAGAAATCCAAACCACTCTCGACGCAAATCCGCTACTCGAACAAGATGATAATCTTGGCGAAATCACCGTAATTCAAGGTGAAGGCGCCCCCGAAAGGTCGCCCGAGGGGTCTGGCGACGCGAATGACGCCGAAGATCTAACTGAATTTACGCCGCCAGCAGTCACGATCTCCGAGAACCGGGCCGAACAAGCACTGCCAGACGACCTCGAAATTGACGCTCGCTGGGATCAAATTTACGACAATTTACCGGCTTCGCCGAATCAATCTTCAAACTCGGGCAGTAGTTCCCGAGATATGTTTGAGAATCAAGCTGGTGCCGAAGACAGTCTTAAGAACCATCTCACCTGGCAGCTCGATTGTGCCCACTTATCAGACCTCGATCAGCAGATCGGTCAAACCATCATCGAATCAGTTGATGACCGCGGCTATTTGACTGAGACCGTGGACGAGTTGCATGAGGGACTATGCCGCGAGCACCCGGAAATAGATCGCGATGAGGTTGAAGCAGTGATGCATTTGGTGCAGCGCTTCGACCCTGTGGGCGTGGCTGCGAGTAGCCCCGCTGAATGCATGACGATTCAGCTTCAACAATACGACCCAGAAACGCCGCACTTAGCTAAGGCGATGGTTTTAGTCGACAAATATCTGCAGCAGTTAGCGGGCAACGATGTCGCCCTGCTGAAACGCCGCCTACAGGCTAATGATGCTGAACTCGCCGAAATCATCAAGCTAATTCAGACCACCAACCCGCACCCGGGCCATAGCATCAGCCAAAACCACGCTGAATACATCGTTCCCGATGTCTATGTGAATAAACGCTCGGGCCGCTGGCAAGTTGACATTAATCCGGAACACTCGCCTCGACTGCGGGTCAACAGCCAATATGCCAATCTAATCAAACGCAGTGATAACAGCGAGCAAAATGTCTATCTTAAAGATCATTTGCAGGAAGCTCGCTGGTTTATCAAGAGCTTGCAAAGTCGCAACGATACCCTGGTGCGGGTAGCCAAAGCGATAGTCGAGCGCCAGCAAGCCTTTCTCGAGTATGGCGACGAAGCAATGCAACCGATGATCTTACGAGATATCGCCGAGCAACTTGAGATGCATGAATCAACTATATCGCGGGTCACCACGCATAAATACATGCACACCCCACGTGGCATTCTAGAGTTTAAATTCTTCTTTTCTAGCCATGTTAGCACCGCCGATGGCGGAGAATGCTCGGCCACTGCTATTCGCGCCATCATCAAGAAGTTTGTAGCAGCAGAAACGCCAACCAAACCACTAAGCGACAAAAAAATAACCAATTTATTGGAACTGCAGGGTATCAACGTTGCGAGGCGCACCGTAGCGAAATACCGAGAAGCGTTAAATATCCCGCCGTCCAATGAGCGTAAGCGTCTCTTTTGAGACATTTTCGATTCGCTACCATGCGAATTTAACAGCTGAGGAGGTTACAGATGCAGGTAAGTTTAAGCGGTCATCACGTGGAAATTACTGATTCAATCCGGCAATTCGTCAATGAAAAAATTGAACGGCTGGATCGACATTTTGACACGGCAATCGATATTCACGTCGTCCTAACGGTTGAAAAAATGCGGCACAAGGCCGAGGCAACCCTACACGTCAGTGGTGGCACCATGCACGCCGACGATGTCTGCGAAGAAAATATGTATGCCGCGATCGACGGAATGGTTAGCAAACTAGATCGTCAAGGGATAAAGTATAAAGAGAAGCTCAAAGATCATCGCAGCAATATAGCCGATGAGATGTTAGCGTAGTTCTACGCAGGGGGGGCTTCGGCCCCCTTTGCACAAAAAAAGTGCAACATAGATCTTGCAACCTTTGATGATTAATTTAAGATCTCTGCCTCCCACCGTAAGCTGACGTATTCCAACTAAAAATCATGACACTCTCGGCACTTTTGTCACCCGAACGAGTATTTATCAATACTGAAATTTCGAGTAAGAAAAAGTTACTGGAACTGATTGCAGTGACCGTAGCCGCGCAAACAGGGGCAACACAATCCTCCATATTTAACAGCCTTGTCAATCGAGAGCGGCTGGGCAGCACAGGCCTTGGCCAGGGTTTCGCGGTGCCACATGCACGCTTAAATTCATTAGACGAAACGATTGGATACTTTTTTCGGATCCAAAACCCTGTCAACTTTGAAGCACCCGATAACTTACCCGTTGATTTGGTTTTTACGATCATCATTCCAGAAGAAGCAACCGAAGAACATTTGATTATTCTTTCTTCGATTGCCAAAGTTTTTTCGAGAGCCGATGTCTGCGATGCGCTGCGTGTTGCGGACAACAGTCAAGCAATGTTCGAGATTATTCAATCAGCTGAAGAAACTTCTGAGAACCCTACCGACTTTTCGAATACTGTAGCGCCCAGCTAACCCAGATGAAGCTCTTAATCGTCAGTGGTCTGTCTGGGTCCGGCAAAACGGTAGCGATGCGAACGTTGGAAGACGGCGGTTTTTATTGCATTGATAACCTGCCATTGGGCATGCTTAATGAAGTAGTGCTCAACATGGTTAACACGATTGACCAACCCTATGAAGCCGTTGCGATTGCTATCGATGCTCGAAGTGGCGTTGACAATCCAGAGCATTTCGAGCGCATCATATCGCCGCTACGCGAATTAGATCTCAATCTTAAAATTCTTTTCCTAACCGCCGGCACTCAGTGTTTGCTGAAGCGTTTCAGCGAAACTCGACGCAAACATCCGCTCTCTCGCAAAGGTTTGCCGCTTGCCGACGCGATTCAGCAAGAGCAAAAATTGCTGACTGAGATACAGGTCAATGCTGATTTATTGATCGACAGCTCCGCGCTTAACGTGCATGAATTGCGGCGATCTATCAACGATCGTTTTCTGGCGAGTTCTGCGCCCGAGATGGGCGTTTTGGTGCAGTCTTTTGGCTTCAAATATGGGGTGCCGGTCGATACTGACTTCATCTTCGATGTTCGCTGTCTACCGAACCCGCATTGGGAAACGGGTTTAAAACCATTGACCGGGCGCGACAAGGCGGTGGCGAAATATCTCGAAGGCTATCCTGAAGTTGATGAGATGTTTGACGCGATCTACTCTTTTGTAACCCAATGGTTACCGAGGTTCGAATTGGACAACCGCAGTTACATGACGATTTCAATCGGCTGCACTGGCGGGCATCATCGCTCTGTCTATTTGACTGAAAAAATAGCGAAATCG
>CBDTWQ010000138.1:0-5381 GCA_965364115.1 uncultured Gammaproteobacteria bacterium
TTTGGCCGGAATGGCCTGGCAAGATTAACGCCGTCGCTCAAAGCCGGGGCGAAGTTATCTACGAAGACGTCAAAACCAGACTTGATATTGCTAGCGTGAGCGGAGAGCTTCGTGGCTATCCGATCTCGGGCAGCAGCCAGTTGCAATGGCATAACGGTAGGGTGAGCGTTGATCAGCTAGATCTGAGATCCGCCAGTTCAAAATTGAGCGCAGTCGGCTCGATCGACCCAGGATTAAAGCTCAACTGGTCAATCCAAAGTGACCATCTGGCTGAACTATATCCGGGCTTATTAGGCAGTCTAAACGCCGAGGGGCAACTCAGTGGCAGCGTCGATCAGCCCGTGGTCGATGCGGTTTTCAACGGCTCAAGGCTTCAGTTCGCCGACCATAAAATAGGCCACGCGCAGGGCGAACTAACCTATTATTTGAAAACAATCGAGCGATCCAACATCAACCTCAGCCTGCAGGCAATTCAATTCCAGAATATTCACCTGAAATCAGTGAACCTAGACGCCAGCCCAAGTTCTATTGAATTGGAGTTGGAGGCAGAAGCCGTTGACGCCGAACTCGCACTTAATGGCAAACTCGATGGCAATAAATGGCAAGGCGAGTGGGTCAAAGCCAACGTTCGAACGCGCCACCATCAAAATTGGTCGCTAGAAACACCCAGCCAGATTGTGATCGAGCCGAAGCAAATAAGACTGGAAACACTATGCTTGCAAAGTGACCAGCAAGCCAAACTCTGCCACCGCCTGCGGCGCAATCAGGATCTCTGGAACCTCGAGTTTGACCTGCGTGAATCGCCATTGGCATGGTTTGACCCTTGGCTACCCGACAATCTTGAATTCGACGGCCTGGCCCACTCCTCGATTGATCTGCAATACCAACCATCGAAGCCGCTGAGCGGATCGATTGATCTTGAGCTGATGCCGGGTGTTGCTACTTATCGACTCAGTGATACCTCTAGCGAACGACTGCTCTACCAGACTGGTGAACTCAAACTTGGCCTGGATGATGCGGGCGCCTCGGCCTTAATCGTTATCGAATTGAACGACGGCGATCTCATCGAAGGTCAGGTTACCTTGCCCAATGCAGACTGGCTCAAACTCGATTCGAGCACTCAGCCGATTGTCGGAGAATTCCAAATGATACTGAGCCAGCTTGGCATGATTGGCGACCGCCTGGAAAAAATCGATGACCTCAAAGGTCAACTCGCAATCGACCTGGCGGTGTCAGGCACCCTCGAACAACCCAAGCTTCAGGGCGACGCGCAGCTGTCTAATGGTCAATTTAATATTCCGGCGATGGGGCTGGAACTCACGCAATTGGAAGTCACTGCAAACAGTCAAGGCGACGATATATTTCGATTCAATGGCGAAGCGAAAATCGCCAATGGAACCTTAAACTTCGATGGTGCCACCAATTTGAATGCCAGCCAAAACTGGTCGACTAGTTTACAGCTCGGCATGATTGGGCTCGATATTGAGCAATTGCTCGGTCCATGGCTGCCGTTGGATAGTGGTGTTTCTGGCAACCTATATGGCGAAGCCAATCTCAATTTACAAACGCCTGACGAATTGTATGGCGTGGTGAGTCTGACGACTGCCGACGGCAAACTCAGTCACCCTTTATTGGACGGCGAAATTAAAACTTGGGAGATTCGAAACTCGGGACTCAATATCACCCTCAACGAACAAGGAATCTCCGGTGAAAGCCGGCTGTTGATCGGAAATGACAACGCCTTTGAAGGAAACTTCACGATGCCAAAAGCACGCCTCTTGAGCACCGATTGGCAACGGCAGGCCTTTGACGCCAACTCGAAATTGAATTTCACCGAGTTAGCGATCATTGAAACCTTGTTTCCTGATATCAGCCAATTAAGCGGATCGATCGCGCTTAATTTAAAAGCGACGGGCACTTTAAACAAACCATCCCTGAAGTTGACGGCAGAAACAACCCAGGCGTCAGCCAATATTCCGCGACTGGGGCTGCGCTTAGATCAAATCAATTTACGTGGCGAAACCAGCGCTGACAATCAATTCACTTTCAATCTCGAAGTGCTATCTGGAGCCTCTTTTCTGGCGGTTAATGGCAGCAGTCAGTTAGATGCCGCCGCCGGCTGGCCGACGCGTATGTTGGTCACCAGCGAGGCATTTGAAATCGTTAAAATTCCCGAAGCCAATATCAAGCTCACATCAGAATTAGTCATTCAAACTAAAGGTAAATTGATTGATTTGCGCGGAGATATAAAAGTGCCTTACGCCAAGTTGAGGCCAAACGACCTTTCAACCGCGGCCAAGGTGTCCAATGACACGGTGATCATTGGTGGCGACATTGCGGCATCCGAACCATGGCAGATCACCTCGCGGATCAATCTATCACTCGGCAACGAAGTCAATTTTTACGGCTTCGGATTTGACGGAAAACTAGGTGGTAACTTACTGATTGAGGAAGAAATCGGGCAGCTAGCCAGAGGCACCGGCGAGATCAACGTGCCGCAAGGACGCTATCAAGCCTACGGCCAAAACCTGGAAGTTCAAAATGGCAGACTGCTGTTCACCGGCGGGCCGATAGCGAACCCTGGTCTCGACTTAAGGGCAGTGCGTCAAGTCGATGGCATTACGGTTGGAATACAGGTTGGGGGCCGCTTGAGACAGCCACAACTTGCCTTGTTTTCGATCCCCGCGATGGGAGAAACCAATGCCCTTTCCTACTTAATTCTCGGCCGATCGATGGAATCAGCTTCGGGCAAAGATGGCCAAATGATGGCGCAGGCAGCGCTCGCGTTAGGCCTCTCGGGCGGTGATTTTTTGGCCCGTAAAATTGGCGACCAATTTGGACTAGACGAAATGCGAATCGCCAGCAGCGATAGTGGAGACAAGGCTTCGCTAGTGGTCGGGCGTTACCTGTCACCAAAAATATACCTCAGTTACGGCATCGCCTTGTTTGGCGCCTTTAACACTCTAAACTTACGCTATGGCATCTCAGAAAATTGGCAACTCAAAGTCGAAAGTGGCGAGAATCACGCGACCGACTTAATCTACTCAATAGAACGCTAATCCCAAACACCTTTTCCAGGAGGACACACGCTCTATTCCCGGCCAACTTGACCCGGCTACAGGGTTCGAGTCAAATATCCCAGATGAGTATCCTAGATGCACGATATCCTAGGTGCAGCGGCTGACCCATATCAGCTGAACAAGCTGGGAAAGAGTTAGGATGAAGCCTCGCGCCAAAACGTTGGAAACTTAATAACACGATAAGTCCGGTCTAATTAACACTCAAAGAGGAAAACCACATGTCAAATGAAGGCTACCACGAGCCAATCGAAGAACTCTCGAACGAAACCCGCGATATGCACCGAGCGATCACATCTCTGATGGAAGAATTAGAAGCGGTTGACTGGTATAACCAGCGTGTCGACGCCTGCAAAGACGAGGAGCTGAAGGCGATACTGGCGCATAATCGTGATGAAGAAAAAGAGCATGCCGCGATGGTACTGGAATGGATTCGTCGCCACGACGCAAGATTCAGTAACGAACTAAAAGACTTTCTTTTCACCGACAAACCAATCACCCACGACTAGTATCTCCAAGGGATTTCCAAGAGGGAAACATCTGTTGTGATTCTTTTTTGGGAGTTTTCGGCCTATTCTGGGGATCGAGACAATCGCTATGGAATGGTGAGGGCTTTTGATTCAAAAGTGAAAAGTGGGCCCGGAAAAATCAGCCCAGAAAAACCAGCTAGAACCAACCAGGAATTGAATGATGAGAGAATCGGGTCAGAAAGCTATAGATATTCAAAAGATCGCTGCTTTTTCGGATGGTGATAAAGGTGGTAATCCAGCTGGCGTTTTAATTTCAGAGAGTCACCCCGAGGCGATAGAAATGCAACGAATTGCAGCGGCTGTCGGTTTTTCAGAAACCGCATTTGCAGCACCACTTGATGGCGCTTATCGAGTGCGTTACTTTTCGCCAGAGTCAGAGGTTCCCTTTTGCGGTCACGCGACCATTGCACTCGGTGCAGCACTCGCGCTCAAGCAAGGTGACGGCCATTTCGAGCTCAAACTAAACCACGCCGAGATCAGCGTCGAAGGCCGGCAAAACAATGGCATTATTTCTGCCACTTTGCAGTCGCCGCCAACCTTTAGTCGCAAACTCCCAGAAGCTTTGCTAACCCAGGCGCTTGAACTCTTTGCTTATACTCACGATGATTTAGACCCAGCAATCCCACCCGCATTGATCAATGGCGGTGCCAATCATTTGGTATTGGGATTAAAAACACGGGAGTCACTAGCGGCGATGAAATATGACCTCGCGCTCGGACGCGAGCTGATGAACCAAGCAGATCTTGTAACGATTCTCTTAGTCTATACAGAAAGCCCTCAACGCTTCCATACGCGCAACCCGTTCGCCTCAGGTGGCGTCTACGAAGACCCAGCCACGGGTGCCGCAACCGCAGCATTTGCCGGTTACTTGCGTGATCTAGATTGGCCCCATCAAGGAGTGATCGATATTGTGCAAGGTGAAGACATGGGGGTACGCTCACTATTAAAAGCCGAGATTGGCCCAACACTGGGCAGTTCGATTCGTGTTTCTGGAACCGCTCGCCTAATGGAAAACTAGACCGAGCCAGGCTGAGTGGTCATTCGATAGATGGTTGCGATAATATTGCGGGCGATGGCATTGCAAAAGTGAAATGAAATGGGTAAATATCTATCACAACAACAAATTGATCAGTTCCACGAAGCCGGCTTCTTGTCGCCGATCGACGTTATCTCAGAAACCGAGGCGCTCGCCTTTCATAGCCGTCTTGAAGAAGTTGAAGAACGCTACCCAATCGAACTAAATCCAGAGAACCGCAATAATTTACACCTGACTTTCACGCTTTTTGATGAACTCGCCCATCACCCGATTGTACTCGATGCGGTCGAAGATCTGATCGGTCCTGATTTCTCTCTTTGGGCAAGCGTGCTATTTGCCAAAGAAGCGGCCAGCAAACAATTTGTCAGTTGGCACCAAGATGCCACCTACATGGGCATTGAACCACACCATTTTGTGACACCCTGGATCGCTTTGACCCCGAGCAATCTTGAAAATGGCTGCATGAGCATGATACCCGGCAGCCACCGCGAGGTGATTGAACCTCATCAAGATACTTACGCCGAAGACAATGTTCTGACTCGTGGGCAAGCGATTGCAGGAGTCGATGAGTCCAAGGCCGAACACTTGATTCTAAAACCAGGGCAAATGTCGATTCATCACGCCAAAATAATCCATGGCTCACAGCCGAATCACAGCGCGCATCGTCGAATCGGCTTTGCCTTGCAGTCTTTCCTGCCGGCAGACGCGCAGCAAACTGTCGGCGAAGCCTATTGCTTA
>CBDTWQ010000139.1:0-5303 GCA_965364115.1 uncultured Gammaproteobacteria bacterium
TTCCCAGGTCGATTCGAAACCGAAATCGCGGTCAAAGATGTTAGCTTCGAACTAGACCCCGGAGAAATACTCGGACTGGTAGGCGAATCGGGTGCCGGTAAATCGACCATCGGCAACGGCATTGTGCAACTGCTAAGCCCGCCCGGGCGCGTTTCTGCTGGCGAAATCTTTCTCAACCAAAGCAACATATCGAACCTTAATGAACGCCAGATTCTGAAACTGAGAGGTTCTCGCGTGGGTTTTATTTTTCAAGACCCGATGACCTCTCTGAACCCGTTGTTCACGGTTGAGAACCAACTGGTCGAAACCATCCTCGCCAACCTTAAAGTTGAAAACTCAAAAGAAGCCAAGCGTATCGCGATTGAGCTGCTCGACCAGGTTGGCATTGCCGACCCAGAGATTCGAATTAAACAATATCCACACCAATTTTCTGGCGGCATGCGCCAGCGCGTAGTGATTGCGATTGCGCTGGCTGGCGAACCCGAGCTTTTAATTGCCGACGAGCCCACCACCGCACTCGATGTCTCGGTTCAAGACCAAATTTTGACGCTGATTCGCACGCTTTGTCGTGAACGTCAGGTTGGCTGCCTGTTGGTCACCCATGACATGGGCGTGATCGCCAGCGTCACCGACCGGGTTGCGGTGATGTACCGCGGCAAGCTGGTGGAAATTGGCAAGACCAACGACGTTTTAACTCAGCCTCAGCATGACTACACCAAGAGTTTGATCAGCGCAGTGCCGCGAGCCAACCTGAAAGTGGATCGATTTCCACTAGTCGAATACATCGAGACCACCGAAAAAGGGCTCAAAAAAATCGACGTGAAAAGCCACTGGCTGGGGCAAAGCAAGCACCACGAAAACCGTGACAACCTGCTTGAAATTAAAGATCTGAATCTGCGCTTCGTCACCCGCGATGCGATTTTCGAAAAGAACCGTCAATATATTCAAGCCACTCATAAGGTCAGCTTGAACATCCATCAAGGTGAAACCTTTGGCCTGGTCGGTGAGAGTGGATCAGGCAAATCAACCATCGCGCGGATGGTCGCTGGCCTTCAAAAACCCGACAGTGGTTCGATTCGTTTTGATCAGGTCGAACTGGTCAACAACTCTGACAAGGCCGCAGTGCGGGCCGCCAGAGTGCAAATGCAAATGGTCTTTCAAAACCCCTATTCATCGCTTAATAGCCGAATGAAGGTCAAAGATATCATTGCCGAACCGATTCGGTTCCACCGCCTAGCACCGCCTCAACAGGTCAGTGAAATTGTCGGCGATCTGCTAGATCACGTTGGCCTTGGGCGCCTAGCCGGGCGGAAATATCCACATGAGTTTTCCGGCGGGCAACGACAGCGCATTTCGATCGCGCGCGCGCTCGCCAGTCGACCTCGCCTGCTGATTTGTGACGAACCCACCTCGGCACTCGATGTCTCAGTGCAGGCGCAAATTCTGAACCTGCTGAAGGACTTGCAGGACGAACTGGGCTTGACGATGTTGTTCATTAGCCACGATTTGCCGGTGATTCGACAAATGTGTGATCGGGTTGCAATCATGCGTCATGGGCGCATACTTGAAACGGCGGAAAGTGAGGATTTTTTCGAGCATCCGAAAAATCCATACAGCATAGAACTGCTGGATTTAATGCCGCGTTTCGACCAAATTTATGAAGATAAATCAGGCTCGGAAGCCAGCAGCCATTAATTTTTTGCGGTTTTCTAATAAAGCCGTGACAACCTAAAATTGACATAACCGAAATAAGGGAGACCTAAATGAAAAATAACTTTCTACTCACCACCTGTCTCGTTCTGGGGTCATTGCTACCCTTCGCGAGTTCGCAGGCAAAACAAATTAACATCGCCTATGACGCCGACCCGGTAACGCTCGACATTCACGAACAACTCTCAGGCGGCATCCTGCAATTGTCGCATATGTCTTTTGACCCGCTGATTCGCTGGACCAAGGAACTGGCTTTTGAAGCTCGTTTAGCCACCAGCTTTGAGCGCATAAACTCAACCACCGTTCGCTTCAACTTGCGCCAAGGCGTGAAATTTCACAGCGGCAACAGCATGACCGCGAAAGACTTCAAATTCACCTTTAATCGCCTCAAAGAGAGCGCCGATTTCAAAGGAATTTTTGCTAACTTTAGCGAACTGAAGGTGATTGACGATTACACCATCGAGCTCATCACCAACGACCCTTATCCGCTTGTGCTTCACACCGCGACCTATATTTTCCCACTGGACAGTGCGTTCTACAGCGGCACCGATGCCAACGGCAACGACAAGGCTGCGATTATCAAGAACGGTGCATCCTTTGCGTCTTCCAACTTGTCCGGCACCGGCCCATTTAAGATCGTTTCACGCGAGCAAGGCGTGAAGGTTGTGTTCGAACGATTCGCCGACTACTGGGACAAAGACACACGCGGCAACGTCAGCCGTATCGTATTTACCCCGATCAAAGACGAGCAAACTCGAGTTGCCGCGCTTCTCTCCGGTGGTGTTGATTTCATCGCGCCGGTGTCACCCAACGATTTTGCTCAAATTCGAAACGCGAGCAATGTTGATTTGGTGACCATGCCTGGCACTCGCATCATTACCTTCCAAATAAATCAAGAACGTCGAGCAGAATTTCGTGACCCACGCGTTCGCATGGCAATGGTTCACGCAGTCAATAATCAAGCGATTGTCGACAAAATCATGAAGGGTTTTGGGACCACCGCGGCTCAGTTCAGCCCAGCCGGCTACCTCGGCCATAATCCAAATCTGAAGCCTCGTTATAATGTCAGACTAGCTAAGCAACTGATGAAGGATGCCGGTTACGAAGATGGCTTTAGCATCACCATGGCGGCGCCTAATAATCGCTACGTGAATGATGACAAGATCGCCCAAGCGGTCGCAGCAATGTTAGCCAAGATCAAAATCAAGGTCGATTTGACGACTATGCCAAAAGCACAGTATTGGCCGCAGTTCGACGATCGTGCAGCCGATGTGATGATGATTGGTTGGCATTCTGACACCGAAGACAGCGCCAACTTTTATGAGTTCTTGGCGATGACTCCCGACAAGGCAACCGGCTTTGGCGCATACAACTCGGGCAACTATTCGAGCGATTTTGTCGACTCAACAACGATTAAAGCCAACAAGGAAACCGATGCCAAAAAGCGCGCGAAAATGCTTCAGGATATCGAGCACCAGGTTTTCCAAGACGCCGGTTTTATTCCGCTGCATTGGCAGAACTTAGCTTGGGCGGCGCGCAAAGGCGTCAATATCGCCCCCGTCGTCAACGCGCTCAACATCCCTTACCTAGGTGATCTGGTCATCGACTAGATTAACTGGCTAAAAGGAATAGAGCCAACTAACCCCGAGCGGCAAACGCTCGGGGTTTTTCGAATCTGAATCATGATCCAGTTTTTACTCAAACGCATTTTCCAAGCCATGTTAGTCATGGCGATCATCAGCCTATTCTGTTTTTCAATTCAAGAGACCTTGGGCGACCCAACCCGCGAACTAGTGGGTCAATCAGTTACCGCTGAAGAGCGCGACCAACTGCGGACTGAAATGGGCCTTAACGACGCTTTCATTGTTCAATATGGTCGTTTCGTCAAACGTGCCTTGCAGGGTGACCTCGGCACCTCTTATTTCTTCAAAAAACCCACACTCGATGTGATCTTAAAGAAGCTACCCGCCACACTGGAACTTTCTTTTGCGGCCTCGCTGCTGATCATTTTCATATCGATTCCACTGGGTGTTTATTGCGCAATCAAGCCACGTCATTGGTTCAGCCGTTTTACCATGGCGGTCAGCGTGATTGGCATTTCGATACCGGTGTTTTTAACCGCACTTGGCCTCATTTATGTCTTCTCGATTAAGCTAGGTTGGATGCCTTCGTTTGGTCGCGGCGAAATCGTCCAGGTTTGGGGCTACTGGAGCACTAACTTCGCCAGTTGGGATGGTCTGTTACACATCATCATGCCGGCGGTTGCACTATCGTCGATCATGCTGCCATTGTTCATTCGCCTGGTGCGTGCCGAAATGCTCGAAGTTTTAAGCTCGGAGTATGTCAAATTCGCGCGTGCCAAAGGGCTTTCACCGATACCCGTTTATCTCAAACATGCACTTAAAAACACGATGCTACCAGTGATCACGGTCGGTGGAGTGCAGATCGGCATTATGGTGGCCTACACCATTTTGACCGAATCTGTTTTCCAGTGGCCCGGTATGGGGTTTATGTTTCTCGAAGCGGTCAACCGCTCTGACATTCCGTTGATCACTTCTTACATCATGTTTGTCGGCTTTTTATTCGTCGTGGTTAACACCCTGGTTGATTTACTCTATGGCGTGATCAACCCGCAAGTCGACCTCGTCGGCAGACAGCAATGAAGACCTCGAGCATCACCGCGCTCTGGCAACAGCTAGGCCAATCCGACTTGGTCTATTACTACAAGCGCGACAAGGTTGCGATTGTGGCCAGCGTGATATTCCTAACCCTAATGTTGATGGCCTTGTTTTCGCCGTTGATTGCTCCGTTTGACCCGTATGACCTAGCCCTGATCGATTTGATGGATTCCGAAATGCCGCCGGTTTGGCAAGACGGTTCTGATCAGCGTTTTTTGCTCGGCACCGATGACCAAGGGCGCGATCTATGGAGCACCATCCTCTATGGCATGCGCGTTTCATTGATGATCGGCATCTGCGCAGTTCTATTGCAAGCGGTCATCGGCATTTCAGTCGGTTTAGTGTCAGGCTATCTCGGCGGTCGGATCGACAACCTGCTGATGCGTATTGCCGACGTGCAATTGTCGTTCTCAACCTTGATGGTGGCGATTATTGTGCTCGCCATTGTAAAGAGCTCCTTTGGCGGCGAAGTTTATAGCGACTGGGCGATGCTAATTCTGATCCTCGTGATCGGTCTCGCCGAATGGCCCCAAATAGCCCGCACCGTTCGCTCATCGGTGCTCGCCGAAAAAGAAAAAGAATATGTCGATGCCGCACATGTGATGGGTTTTGGGCCGATGCGGATCATGTTCAAGCACATTCTGCCGAATTGCCTATCGCCAATTTTCGTCATAGCAACGGTGCAAATTGCGAATGCAATTATCACCGAAGCCGCGCTGTCGTTTCTCGGCCTCGGCATGCCAGTGACCGAACCGAGCCTCGGTTCGTTAATCAGCATCGGCAAGGAATACCTCTACTCCGGCTCTTGGTGGATCACCCTAATACCCGGATTATTCCTAATAGTAATCGTCATCGCAATCAATCTAATGGGCGATTTCCTGCGCGACGTTTTCAACCCAAAACTCTACAAAGACT
>CBDTWQ010000140.1:0-5281 GCA_965364115.1 uncultured Gammaproteobacteria bacterium
GTTAAAACGCTAAGCTTGCCGGAGGAAATGGGAGAGCGATTTAAAGTGCTCGCGTTGCAAAAAAATCTGAGTCTCGATTGGCCGGCTTTTCGTCGAGATGTCACCTATGGATAGTCTACAAATCATTGTTTTGGCGATTGTCCAAGGGTTAACTGAGTTTTTGCCGATATCGAGTTCGGCGCATTTGGTGCTGGTTCCGATTTTTCTGCGATGGTCGGACCAAGGCCTGATCTTCGATGTGGCGGTTCATCTGGGTTCGTTGATTGCAGTCTTGTTTTACTTTCGGCTTGAAGTGTTTCGAATGTCAGTATCATGGGTTCGCAGCCTACTCGGTGGCGAGTCAAATCAAGACAGTCGTTTGGCTTGGTGGATTATCATTGCGGCTATTCCGGTTATTGTAGTTGGCTTTTGCCTGCAATCCGCGATAGCCAGTGAATTGCGCAATCCAGTTGTGATTGCGCTGGCGTCGATCTTATTTGGCGTTCTGCTGTGGTTCGCGGATAAGAAAGCCTTGTTGACCCGCAGTGAAGCGAGTCTCGGATTGCGCGACGTTCTGATTATTGGTGCTTTCCAGATTTTGGCGTTGATACCCGGTACCTCACGTTCCGGCATTACCATCACAGCAGGTCTTTTATTAGGTTTAAGCCGCAAAGCGGCCGCGCGATTTTCATTTTTGTTGGCAATTCCGGTGATCATAGCCAGCGGCGCATTGCAGACGGTTGAATTGTTTACAGGGGCTGGCCCGGTCAACTGGGTGGATTTGCTACTGGCGCTGGTTGTCTCAGCTGTGAGCGCGACACTATGTATAGACTTATTCCTCCGCCTTGTCGACCGGCTAGGAATGCTGCCTTTTGTGATTTACCGAATTTTACTCGGTGTCGTCATTCTGGTGGTTCTGGCTTGACTGCTGAAAAGCTAGAATTGCCAAGGGTATGGCATGGGTTTGGCTTATTCCTGATGTTTGCGGTTTTGACCTTGTCCTTGCTGCCAATCAGCGGCACCGGCGCTAACGATAAAGTTCTTCATCTGTTGACCTACGCGATTCTAGCGGGCTGGTTTAGTTTGTTGGCAAAAGACCGTCGGGCACTATTGGGTTATGCGCTGGGGTTAGTTATTTTTGGCGCAAGCATCGAAGGCTTGCAGGCGATGACGAGTTATCGCTTTGCCGAATGGCTAGACCTGCTCGCCAATTCGACCGGGGTGATGATTGGCTGCCTTTTATACCTGACACCCGGCGTGCAAGTGCTGCATTGGTTTGACAAGCGTTTAGCCAATCTCCTCCGCTAAGGCTTTTTGCTGTTTAATGATTTCAATGCGCTGAGTCTGAATAGCCTCGCCTAGTGCCTTTCCTTGAATCCCTTGCTGTTGAAATTTTTCGATATCAAGATCGCGTAGCTTAGTTGTCAACTGGTCTAAAAAACCTGCCTGCGGGTAGGGAGCGTTTTCAAAATTAGTTCGTCCTCGAACGTCGGCAATGCACGCATTGAGCATTTTTCGAAAGCGATCCGGCCTGCGAAAGCTGTCGGTCTGGTTAAATAACTTAAGCAAAGTCGCAGGTTTGAGCTCGAAAGCGCGATGCACGTGGGTATGGAACTCGGTCGTTATCATTGCCAACTCGCTGTGAGCCTTTGGTACCCGCCATCGTTTACAGAATGACTTAACCCGCTTTTTACCGCGACCCTCATGGCCGTGATGGCTGGGTAAAATGTCTTTCGGGGTGTTGGCCTTGCCCAAGTCGTGCATTAACACCGCGAAACGGGTTTCATTGTCGAAGCCCAATTCAGCACTTTTTTGTAAGGCCATCATGACGTGCACGCCGGTATCAATTTCCGGATGATATTTGGCGGTTTGCGGCACGCCGTAGAGCGCATCGATTTCTGGGAACAAGTGAACCAGAGCGTCACAGTCGCGTAGCGTCTCAAAAAATAGGGCGGGGTCAGATTCGTCGAGTGCTCGGCACAATTCCACCCAAACTCGCTCGGCGACCAGTGAATCCAGTTCGCCTGATTGCCCCATTTGACGAATCAAATCGCGGGTAGGAACCGCCAAGGTAAACCCCAGGTGGTGAAAGCGAGCGGCGAATCTTGCGACTCGCAGAACCCGGACTGGATCTTCAACAAAAGCATCAGACACGTGTCTTAGGCATCGCGCCTCTAAATCTTTTTGACCACCAAAGGGATCAATCAAAGCGCCATCTTGATCTTCGGCGATCGCGTTGATCGTCAGGTCGCGACGCTTGAGGTCTTGTTCGATGGTGGTGTCAGGGTCGGCGCAAATTTCAAAACCGCGATAGCCCGGGCCCGTTTTGCGCTCGCTGCGAGCTAGCGCATATTGCTGCTTACTTTCGGGGTGTAAAAATACCGGGAAGTCTTTGCCAATGGCTTGGTAGCCAATGGCTTCCATTTGGTTGGTTGTGGCACCGGTAACTACCCAGTCGATATCATGTACGGCGAGTCCGAGTAGCTGGTCACGAACGCAACCGCCAACACGATAAAATTTCACTGAGGATTCCTGAAATCTTTGGTGCCGGGAAGGTTGCTGCGAAAACGATCATAATCAGGTTTGTTGCTGAACATCGCGGGCAAACCGCTGAGATATTCACGTAAGCTGGTCTGACAGAGGTTGCCTTCGCTACAGACATTGTCGGTTTGCAGCGAACGGTAGTTGTCTAAGGTGAATAATTTGCCCGGCAGGTTTTGTAGGATGACGGCTTGCAGTCGCGATAAGCCGTTGCCGAGTGGTAAAACCTTAACTGGCAATTTCAACTCGCTGATGATCAGCTCTAAAATCTGACGCAAGGTGAACACTTCTGGGCCACAAACTTGAAATCGACGCGAGTGGCTTTCTCGATCGTCGATGCTGTTGACGATCCGTTCGACCAGGTCGCCAACATAGACCGGCGACAGTTTACTGTCGGGGCAGGCAAGCGGGAAGTAACCGATAAACCATTTGAGAACGCTGCTAAAGCGATTGATGAAATCATCGTCTTTGCCAAACACTACCGAGGGTTGGAAGCTAGTCACATTCATGTCGCGTTGGCCAAAAGTATGCAACAGATTTTCGCCTTCTCCTTTGGATCGCAGATAGAAGCTGCTACCGGTCGCTTCATTGGCGCCAAGGGCACTTAAATGAAGTAAACGTTTGACCCCGCTTTTACTGCAGGCCTCGACGAGCGTTTTGATAAACTCAACATGCAGTCGGCGAAAATCTCCGTTGCGGCGCTGGTGCAGAATGCCAACCAGGTTAATCACGGCATGTTGATTTGCGCAGAGCTTTTGCAATTCAGCTGGGTCGGTTAGATTGGCTTCGAAAAGCCGAATATTGGGGTGCACCAACATCGCACGATTACGATGAGGTCGTCGGCTTGGCACATTAACTCGCCAGCCAGCATTGGCCAAGCTAAAGGCGAGCCGCCTACCGATGAAGCCGCTACCGCCTAGGACTAGAGCGCTGCGTTGGTTGTTGTTCATACCGCCTTTTTGTTTTGATGGTGCGGGCGCGAAGGCCTTTTCTTATGCCCTGATCGAGGTTGATTGCTGTTGTTCGGTTTCGTCTTCATACCGGTGATTTTAGTCGGTGGTTTGGGTTTGACCAGTAATTCGTTAGTGATTGGTTGGGTTGGTATCGCCTTCTGAATGTAAGATTCGATGTCGAGCAGATTGATCGCATAATTTTCGCAAGCAAAGCTGATCGCGGCACCTGACTTTCCAACCCTTGCGGTTCGGCCGATTCGATGGACATAATCTTCACCCAGTTCGGGTAGGTCATAGTTAAACACGTGCGTCACGTCAGGAATGTGCAGGCCACGTGAGGCGACGTCGGTAGCCACTAAAATGGCGTACTCATTATTGTGAAATTTCTGCAATAACGTCTCACGTTTATTTTGATGAATGTCACCGGAAATGATCGCTGCCGAATGACCGTTTCCTTGCAGATACTCCCAAATTCGAATGGTGGCGTGCTTGGTGTTGGCAAAAATGATGCTGCGCTTGGGCTGCAGGGTGTTAATTAAACCCAGCAATAGCGGAATTTTCTCGTGGTTTGCTGGATGATAGATGCTTTGCTCTATTCTTTCTACGGCCGGCGAATCGCTCGCGATTTTGATCAGTTGCGCCTGATTCATGTGCTCGTAGGCGAGTTCCATGACCTTTTGCGCCATAGTGGCTGAGAACAGCATGTTGAGACGATCTTCCGGCGGGGGTAAACGGCGTAAAAGGAAGCGCACGTCTGCAATAAACCCCATGTCGAACATTCGGTCAGCCTCGTCTAACACCATCGCTTCGACGGATTTCAAATTAAACAGCTTTTGTTTAAAAAAATCGATTAAACGACCCGGCGTTCCAATCAGAATGTCGACACCAGTGTCAAATTGCATTTTCTGTTGTTCGTAAGCTTTGCCGCCGTAACAGATGGCGAGTTTTAGCGGCGTCTTAGCGAGCAATTGCTCGGCGTCTTTGTGAATTTGAAGCGCCAACTCGCGAGTGGGCGCGAGAATCAGACAACGGGGCTTTCCCGGGATCGTGGTGGCCTCAGATTTAAGTAGTCGCTGCGAACAGGCGAGTAGAAAAGCCAAGGTCTTGCCGGTTCCGGTCTGCGCTTGCCCCGAAACGTCTTGATTGTTCAACAATAGCGGCAGGGTTTTGGCCTGGATCGGCGTGCAGAAATGAAACTCAAGCTGCACCAGCGACCTGAGCAAATGCGGATCTAGTTCTAGTGAGCTGAAGTCTTGCTCGGTTAGGTGTTGTTGCCCCATATTATAGAGATTCTCGTTTTGCCGAATTAATGCTTAGTGGGTCAGGTTTGAACTTGCATAGCCGACCTTGCATAGCCTGTCGCGAGCAGCAGCAGGATGATTGAAATTTGTCTTAGATCAGCGAATCATCCCGAGCTCGAGTTGTGCCGCAGTTATCGACCGATTACAAAATTTCATAGCCATTCGTTTGATTCCTACTCGATCGGCTATGGTAGCAAATTGCGTCAAAAGCTGCGCCTTGATTTGATTTTTTGCAATAGTTGCCCAATATAAGGCTGGCGTTGCGGAAATTTGTAGGCAATATACAGGCAAGTAGCGTTATTGACAGTTAAATCTGATGCGACTAAATTGTCGCCCCCAATTCATAAAAACGTCTGGAGATGCGCGTGAGTGAAAAAATTGTTTACCTTTCTGACGAAAGTTTCGAATCTGAAGTGTTGCAGGCCAACGGCCCCGTTTTGGTCGATTACTGGGCTGAATGGTGTGGGCCATGCAAGATGATTGCTCCGATTCTTGAAGAAATTGCGG
>CBDTWQ010000141.1:0-5272 GCA_965364115.1 uncultured Gammaproteobacteria bacterium
GAGACGATCTTAATCTGACGCTCCAATTGACGGTTGCGCAAAGTGCTGATCGCGGCTTCGGCCATCAAAGCATTGCCGACAATGTAATCAACCTCGGGGTGAGACTCCAACACTTCTTGCACCAGCGTGCGCTGAATTTCCTTGCCGGTGTCACCCCATTTGGTGACCACGATCTGGACCGAACTGTTGTTCAAGCCCAGTTTAAAACCGGCTTCGATGAAACCGACCCAGCCCGCACCCTGAGGCCCCGGAAACCAGGCAACGCTAACCAAATCACTGCCAGCGGGGTGCTTGCGGGCTAAATATTCACCCGCCATACGGCCCATGGTGGTCCACGAAACGCCTGATTTGGCGGTAATGCCGAGGTCCTCTATATCATTGACGGTTGCCAACACCGGAACGATTTTCGCAATTCGAGCAATGCTGTCGCCTAAACCCTGATACGAAACGGGCCCCACAATTAACGCGTCGGTGCCGTCATCAGCGCATTTTTCAATCTGCTGGCGCTGACGTTCTAAATTGGGGTAACCACCTGCCTCAACTAAGGTAAAGGAGATGCCCAGTCGCTTCGCCTCCTGCACCATGCCGTAATTCACGTTGAGCCAGTAGGCATCTTTCAAATGCGGATACGCGATACACAGATGCCATTCTCGACTGGCCGGCGAAGTCGGCTGATAATCGATAATTCGTCTTTCGCTGTCATAGTCGAAAGGGGTTGACCAGGTTTCAAGTTGCCAGCCCGCCGCGTGCAGCTCGCCGATCGCTAGCAACAGCAGAAAACCGAGAGGCCGTAAGAAGATGCGAAGGTGTGGCCGGATATTCATGCCAGATTTTCAGGGCCTCAATGTCAGGCTAGTAGGCAAACAGATTGTACTCTTGCATTTTACGATCGCAAAGCGCAGCATTTTGGGATGCGACAGCTCGGCATAGCAACAAAACTCTATTTGGCATTTGGCAGCCTTTTCCTGCTAGCGGTGGTTGCGGCGTCGATCGGCTGGCAAGGTTTTCAGCGAGTCAGCGATTCGCAAAATTCCGTCATTGATCAGGCTATCCCCGGTTTGAGACAAGCCCATCAACTCTCCGCTCTGAATGCCTCCATTGGCGCAGCTTCACAACAACTATTGCGCACTAGCACCGAAAACGATCGCCTCAAAATTAGTGCCCAATTGTTCTCCGAGGTTCAACAGGTCAATCTTCTGATCGATGATTTCAAACAGAAAGGTTTCGCAGCCAGCGTTTTAGTAGCGCTGCGATCCACCGTGAGTGAGCTTGAGGATAGCCTGCATCGGCAAGATGATTTAGTGCAACGACGGATTCATCAACAAACTCGGTTTCGTCAATTGGAAGTCGGTTTGATCGATACCACGGTTGCGTTGAATCACCTGGCTGATTCATTGGTCGCCAATGCAGCCGCCACGACGACAGCGGTTACCTCAAACCTTTACGATTTGGTTGAAGACGATGCCAAAGATCAGCGGCTATACGAAATTTTTGATCGCCTGGTTGAAGTCGACCTAGACGCGATGGAACGAATGTATGAGCTGCGTTTACGCAGCGCTAACTTAAACGGCTTGTTTAGCCAGGTTGCGAAAGCAACCAATATTGACCAGCTAAATCGTTTGCGTCAGCGAGCGACCGAAACCATTTCAATTTTGAAGCGCCGGATCAGTGAAATAAACGATCCGCAGCGCCGACAAACCGCCGAAGAATTGCTGCTCGCTATGGAGCTAAACAATGGGCCACTTTACATGTATGGCATTTTTGAGGCCCGCATCAGTTTAATCCAGATTTCGGATTCACTGACCCAATTATCGGTTCAGGCCGGGGAAGCATCACAATCGCTCAATGGCATCGTTAACGACCTGAATACCACTGGCGGCACTTTAATCAACCGAGTTTCTACTGCCGCCAAAGAATCGCTGGACAATAGTCGTTTGCTTTTCAGCGGCATTTCAATCGCGCTGTTGTTGGCCGCCGCGGCGATCTTCTGGTGGTTTATCAAACGCAATGTTGTTCGCCGATTGATCTCGCTGCGAAATGCCACCCAGTCAATTACCGATGGCGACTACAACGTAGCGATTGGCACCGAAGGCCATGATGAATTAACCGATATGGGTAAGGCTTTGCGAGGTTTTCGCGACAACGCGATCGAAAACCGCCAACTGGATGCCGAATTGCGCGAACACAAAGCGCATTTAGAAGAACTAGTAGAGAAACGTTCGCAGCAGCTGCGACAAGCCAACGATAGACTCTCCGAAGAAGTTCAAGACCACGCCCTAGCGCGCGATAAGGCTGAGCAAGCCAGCGAAGCTAAAACAGCTTTCCTCGCCACCATGAGCCATGAATTGCGCACCCCGCTAAGCGGCGCCTTAGGCACCTTGAAACTACTAGCAGAAACCGAATTGACAAGCGATCAGTTGGAATACATCAAACTGACCAATGCGGCCAATCTGAGTCTGCTTGAGATCGTCAATGACATCCTCGGATACTCCCAGCTAGAAGCCGGCCGCATGAAATTGGAAAGCAAAGTATTTGACCTGGTTGAGCTATTGCATAACGTCACTGGTTTAATGAAGGTCTCAGTGCATGAGAAGGGCAATCAGCTGGTGCTCGAAGCACCCGAACTAGCCAAGTTATGGCTTCGCGGCGATTCGGGCAAGTTGCAACAAATTTTGATCAACCTGATCGGTAACGCTAATAAATTCACCGATCAGGGTTTAATTACCTTGCAGGTTGATTGGCAATCAGACCTTACGACGAAGGCGACTGATTTACAGTTTTTAGTCTGTGACAACGGAATTGGCATCGCCGCAGACAAACAAACCGAGATTTTCCAGGCTTTCACCCAAGTGGACGCCAGCAGCGCCCGGCACCACGGCGGAATCGGGTTGGGTTTAGCTATTTGCGAACGCTTGGTCAAAGCGTTGGGCGGCCAAATGACGCTAAATAGCGAACTCGACGTAGGCACCACGATTGGTTTCAAAGCGACACTCAAAGCAAGTGATGAAAGCGCCTTGTTCGAGCCAACTGGTTTACCTTTGCACGAGTTGATTGCGCCGATGACGGTGCTGATGGTTGAAGATGATGAGACCAATCGACTAGTCACCCAACACTACCTGGAACATCTCGGGCACCAAGTGTTGTCAGCCCAAACTGGCGAGCAAGCGCTAGAAATTCTTGATCAGGGTGGCATGTCTCTAGTGCTGCTTGATATTAGTTTGCCCGGGATAGATGGGCTGACTATTCTCAAACGCATTCGAAACCATGCGGACTCAAAAATCGTCGATCTACCGGTAATCGCGATGTCAGCGCATGTCTTCAACGAAGAGATCGATCATTACTTAGGTGCCGGTATGAATGGCTTTTTGGGCAAGCCTTTTTCTCTAGTGGACCTGCAAACCTCAATCGCCGAGGTTTTAATCCCAGGCAGCCCAATTGCTTACACTTCTGCCTCGAATACATTTCCGAAGCTTAGACTTCCGAAGCATGGAATAATCGACCAGGAAATGATCATCGAAGTGTCAAGCATCGAAGATGACATCAACCGCTTGGGCCTGCAAAAAGTAAAAAAACTAGTCGCACTATTTTGCCAGTCGGCGAGCCAGCTCAAGCCTCGACTGCTTGACGCATTGGTTCAATCTGATTTCCAAACGATCGAAAAACTGTCTCATCAGTTAAATGGTTCGGCTGGGAATTTCGGCCTTCAGAAATTATCGGCACTCATGGTCAAAATCGAATCCAGCGCGAGCGCGCAAGAAAATCAATTAGATGCAGCCTATCGAGCAACCCTAGAAACAACCTTCGAACAATCCATCAACGCACTAAACGCCTATCTATCGAACCGACAACTATCGAATCAACAAGACCCTCTCAGCTCGCCACAGATACGAAAGGTTTGAATCAACTCAGGGGAAGATCTTTGGCCGAAGGCTAGCGGTTAATAAACCTCGCTGGTGAACAAATAGCCTTCGCCATGCACGGTCAGAATTAATTTTGGGGTGTGACTATCTTGTTCAATTTTATTGCGCAACCGCAGCACCAGCACGTCGATGGTGCGTTCATTCGGCGACCAAACTCGGTGGGTGACCTTTTCCATTAACCATTCACGATGCAACGTTTTGCCGGAGTGCTCAAGAAAAGTCATCAGCAATTCGAACTCGCCCCGCGTCAACGATAAATCGGCCTGATTTTCAGAGGACAGGCTGCGCCGTGACAGATCGAGTGTCCATCCTGAAAATGATTTAAAACGCTGTTTCAAATGCCGCTGTTGGTCAGATTGCTTGCGTCGAATTAGATTTTTGACTCGAGCCAACAATTCGCGCGGATTGAACGGTTTAGTAACATAGTCGTCCGCGCCGATCTCGAGCCCAACAATTCGATCGATTTCGTCACTTCGTGCACTCACCAAAATGATTCCAATATCAGTTTTCTCAGAGAGTTCACGCGCCAATTGCAAGCCGTCTTTGCCCGGCAGGTTGATGTCGAGCAAAACCACATCGATCTCTGATTCGGCAATCAATCGATTTACACTTTCGCCATCTTCAGACTGGCTAACACGATAGTTTTCAGCTTCAAAGTAAGCGACGATTCGAGCGCGCGTTACTTCATCATCTTCAACGATCAGGATGTGATGGATGTTGCTGCTGGTAGTCACGCTTTAATATGTTCCTCATCTGATCGGTTTTGACAGATTTACCGAAGATTTGGTAGACGGCTAGAGTATCAGATCAGCTCACAGGCGACCATCACCCGCTTAGGCCGGAAAGCCCTCTCTGTCGCCCTTGAAGGCAGGGCAATTGGCGAGACCCAGGTTCACGCAAGGGTCAGAAGGTCAATTTTCACTGCCATTCAACTGTTAACAGGAACTGATATCCATTAACAATTTGTAACCCACTGTTTTTAATCCTCTTTTATAATCGGACCGTTACTGGCAAACTCGCTTCCACGGAGTCAGCCAACAACACTGATAATTGATAACTATATGAAAACGGCTGCATATTGGCTTTGAAGACCGGGTTTCGAAGACCGGACTCCAAATGACAGCCATCCAAAGTAGGAATTCATCACACCGAGGAGGAATAAATGAATTTTAAAACCCTTAAAAGTAATCTATTAGCTGGAGCACTGGCCGCGGCATTAGTCAGCGTTTCTAGTCCAGTCTTAGCCAAAGATTCCAGCAAGCCGATCGTCATTCCGACCCACAACTGGTCAAGCCAAGTGGTTATGGCTTATGTCATTGGTGGCATTTTTGAAAGCATGGGCAACAACGTTG
>CBDTWQ010000142.1:0-5152 GCA_965364115.1 uncultured Gammaproteobacteria bacterium
GTTTCGCGCGACACCCAGCGCGCAATCTTGGGGCTGAATCGCAACACCGCGCGAAGCGTATGCTCACCTGAAAAAATGCCATAACCACTTTCCAACTCGCGATCAAGCATTGCATCATCAATTTCGAGCGCAGCTTCTTCCACTATTTCGACGGTTTGAATCGCATCGATTGAAAAACTACGCAGACCTTGTCGTAAATGGCACCAAGCGTCGAGATACCAATTGTCGCGATAGTAAATTAGCCGTTGCGGTGAAATTCGGCGCTCGCTGCTGCTATCGGTGGGGCGACTATAATAGGCCATCTCAACCGATTGACGCGTCAGCAACGCTCGGCAGAGAATTTGAAAAAAATCGTTGCTATAAGCCTTTGCCGCCAGCGGAACGATTCGAATTCGGCGGGCGATTTCATCAACACTATGGTCGCCTTTGTCGAGTAACGTACGGATCCTCGAACGCAGCGGCTCAATATGGCTGCTGAGCACACCCGGCTGAAGATTGGCCAGCAAAGCATCCATGCTCAGTAGCGCCTGAATTTCACTGGTGTTGAACCAAAGGCCCGGCAACTGAAATTGCTCGGCACCCTCACCCTCATCTGGTTGGTAACAATAGCCACGCCGCTCTCGATCCCAGACGATGGGTGCGCGCAGGCGGTCTCGCAAATATTCCAGATCACGTTTAAAGGTAGCCGGCGAGACTTCAAGCGCCCCCAGAAACTGCGCGCGTGTGACCACTCGCTGTTGACACAGCAATTGGTCGATCATATGAAATCGCTCAGTTCGATCCATTCAGTCAATCATCCAAATCAGTCGTTAGACATTTGCCTGGCGTTTCTCTGACCCGTCGGCATCCGCGTTATGCCGCACCAATCGTTTTCCTAGCAGTGATACTAACTTCGGGAGGCGCATATTCATTGAATTGCTGTATCCCATCACTGATCGTTTCGATTGGCGATTTTGATCCAACAAAAATGTGCTTTTCAGTCTCTTTGGGATGCTGGGGGACCGCGTCATCATCAAGTGTTGCAGGCATATACCACATTACACCAGGATTGTGATCATGCTCAGCCAGCAGATGGCAGCCACAAGTTTTACAAAAGTACCAGTGTGCCAAAGGGCCGTGATAAATAGATAAGTTATCCTTACCTTTCGTTATAACAATATCGCTGCGCTCTAGGTATGCATAGGTGGCAAATAGTGAACCGTGAAGCCGACGACATCTTGAGCAATGACAATGATAAAGCTCCTCCGCTGGTGCTCTAACTTCGTAGACCACGCTATTGCACTCACATCGTCCTTGGATTGGATTAAATTTTGAATCTCTCATCTGTCGAAAACCCTCGGAAATTGCTTAGTCGGATAACCCCGACTTGGTGGAAAACAGGCGCGCTGGGTATGTTTTTTCCGCAACCGTCTGTTGTTATGCGTTGACGTCCGATACTTTTAATAAAAGGATATTAGCGGTAGAGCACTCATTAATGTGGCCACATATTTTGAATAAAGATAATTCACTCCAGCGCTAATAATGCTCTTATTATTAGCCAAACTTTTGCTACATCGCGCTGACTTTCGGTCGCGAATTAATGAATAAGGAGGTTTTACAACGATAATTTACCCCCTAGCTCATCGTGTGAGCCATTAGATCCCGGATAATAGCACAATGCTAATAAGGAGCCTCTAATGACTTGGGTAAATCGACTACTGTTCAATTTTTCGGCCTATTGCCGTTGCCGAATTATCAATGGGCCCGATCAACAACCCTATCTCGAACGCTATCATTTGATGCGCCTGCCTTTCGGCTATCGAGTTTATCTTCACCGCTTCATCGCCAGCGACCCAGGCAGAGGGCTACACAACCATCCGTGGAAACATGCACTTTCAATGGTGTTATGGGGCCGTTATCAAGAGACGAGAATGTTAGGTGCTCGGGCAGATAATCGACTGCAAGACCGCTGGTTGCACGCTGGCCGCTTGAACTACATTAGCGGCGACAGCTTCCACCGGATTAATTTGCCGCAAGACAACGAGTGCTGGAGCCTTTTTATTCATGCGCCAAAAGCCAAAGATTGGGGTTTCTTGCAGCAACAAATTTATCATCAACACGAATTAGTGGTTAATCAGATCAGTCAACCTATGTGGTGGCAGCAGGCTAGGCGACCCGTGCAATGCCCGCAAATGCGAACCCCCTCGATGGTTTAGTCTGATTGGTTTTGTTTTGCTTGGCTGGTCTAGCTTGGCCAGCTTAATAAAGCCTGTAGCTAGATCAGCAATCAAAATCAATTTCGGTTTCAGCGGACGCCCCTTGACCATTGGCAGCGATCAGTTTATCGGTCAGAAACGATCGTTGCTGACTGAAATTCTTAGCCCAGGGACCATCAGGCATCGTTAAAATCTGCGGCATTTGGCGATCTGCATCTATTGCAGTGAATAGCGAATTGTGGCAGCCGTCAATATAAGGTTGGTGGTCAAAGCGAGTCGTCTCGGCTACTCTCTTCATTGCTCTTAAAATCGCTTTGACTGCCTGACTCCTAGATGCCTGCTTTGCCGACCCTTATTGCACCCTTGCACCGTTTCGTGGATGCCACCCTATTTGATCTCGGCCGCCAATTTCGTTGGTCTTATCTCCCCCCGTTATTGATTTATTTGGCGGCAGGGATGCAAGGCACTTTTCTGATTGTAGGCACATTCTTCGTCAAAGAGTTTCTTGATTTATCGGCAGTCAGTATCGCCGGCTTGATGTTTTGGGCGGGGGTGCCCTGGGCCTTGAAGATGCCTTTAGGGCATTTAGTTGATTTGATTTGGCGCTATAAATCAATCCTAGTTTTTCTAGGTGCCGGCCTGCTGACCTGCAGCATTGGCATTATGTTTCTAATCATCACACAGCCGCTGCCAATGAGCCAAATTTTGCCCATCGAGACTTGGTATGTGATGAGCTATTTGCTGATCCCCGCGGGTTATGTGCTGCAAGATGTGGTAGCCGACGCAATGACAGTTGAAGCAGTACCTTTGGCGACCCCAGAGGGGCTGGCCTACAGCGATTCCGAAATTAAAGTGATGCACACCACAATGCAGACGCTCGGGCGATTTGCACTGATCAGCGGCTTAATCATTGTGTCCGTTATTAACCTCACGCTGTTCGACGGAATCACCGAGCTATCGAGCGCGCAAAAGTCAGAGGTTTACGCCACGATATATCTCTGTGCCTTTTCGATTCCGCTGATTTCGATCTTAGGCGTGCTGACCGGAGCCGCGATGCTGCGCAGGCAAGCTCGCCGCTTAGCGCAACAGGGAACTGACCCCGAGCAGATCAATTCGCTTCTTTTCACCCCGTCCGAGGTCTGCCAACCCAATTGGTGGATCTTGGGTGGTGGACTGGTTTTCGCGGTTTTTACGCTAGCCATGGGGCTTAGCGAGATTCCATATTCGCAGGAAATTATTTTCCTTGGCGCGATGGTCATTATCTTGTTTTTGATGCAAAAATTATTGGTTGAGATCGAAGCCGACAAGCGCCTGATGCTAATTGGCACCGCAGTGATGATTTTTGTTTTTCGAGCCACCCCATCGGCAGGTGAAGGCAGTCGCTGGTTCGAGATCGATCAGTTGGGGTTTGACCCGCAGTTTCTTTCGCTGTTGTCACTGATCACTGCGGTGATTGCCCTGCTGGCGATGGTTTTGCTGCGACCCATCATTGCGAACAGACCCATCGCTTTCATTATCGTGATGCTGACGATCGGAATCGGCATCCTAAGCTTGCCCAACATTGGCCTTTACTATGGACTGCATGAATGGACCGCTGCTCGAACCGGAGGCATTGTCGATGCGCGTTTTATCGCGATCATCGATTCCGCGTTGGAAACTCCTTTATTGCACATATCGATGATTCCACTTTTAGCCTGGATTGCGAACAATGCGCCCTCGCATTTAAAGGCAACTTTTTTTGCGGTAATGGCCTCTTTCACCAACCTGGCACTTTCTGCATCGAGCTTGGCGACCAAATACATGAATCAAATCTATGAAGTGACTCGCGAGGTTCGCGATCAAGCGAGTGAGGTGATTAAAGTAGCGGCTGACTATAGCGAACTGGGTGAATTGCTGATCATCGTGGCGGTGATAACCTTGCTGGCGCCATTGCTGACCGTTTACATCGTGCAACGTTCCCGCTGGCGCTCATCAACCTAGGACGCTCACCCGCCTAATTGCAACCCCCGAGCATTGATTTTCCCGTCAAACTTCCGTTAGGAGCTTCACCGGCTGTCCGTGCGGGGTTGCTAAATAGGCTTTCTCCCAATCTTCACGCTTTCCAATCATCGCCTTGAGATCGATCTCACTGTGTTGATTCACCAATAGCTCGAGCGCGCTTAGCACCGCTCGATAATAGGTTTCTTGATCGTCAGTTTGACCCTCACCTGCCGCCCGTTCGAGTGCCTGCCCCAGCGCATTCGACCATTCGCTGGCAGTAAACACAGCGTTGTCTACCAGACTGTCAGCAATGGCCAATGCCTGCGCTTGCCAAGCTTCAGAAAAAACGGGGTTGCCGTCGACACTCGCGAGTGGTTTTAAAGGATCAATCATGCCTCGATCTCGTTCAGATAACTTTCCCAAAGATCCAGATAAACCGTATCTTTGCTGCCCACCACCTCACCCCATAGATCAGAGGCAAGAAACATCACGCTGTAAAGATGCTGATGAGTTTCTTCCCCGCGAGCGGACAAATCAGGGAAAACATGAGCGCCATGATGGGCATGGATACAGCCCAGTCGGTCACGAGCATATTGCGGCAATCGAGTGTGCCCGGCGTGACCATCGCGATTAGTCTTCACCTTTTGCCCCACGCTGAAAGCGGGTAAAGCAGAAACCTCGGCATCAAACCGAATCGCCTTGGTTCGATTCGATTCAAGCACCTCCGACAAACTCATCGCAGGTGGAACTTGACTGAGATCAGACCCGAGCAAACCCGAACAGGCGTCGCTTAGTTCTTCGCGGGTAAACCAATCTGCCTCGAGGTAGGTTGCCAAGTCAGTCTGTGCCCAAGAATCGAAATAAGGACGTTGTAGATAGTCTTCTGGCTGAATTAACTCGCGACAATGACGCCACCAGTCGATCGTGATGCCCGGCGTGCGAGCGCATTGCGCAATGCCCCACTCACGCCCCTCCCA
>CBDTWQ010000143.1:0-5144 GCA_965364115.1 uncultured Gammaproteobacteria bacterium
GTCACCCAGCCGTTGATATTGCGATCAAACACGGCCGGACGGCTCTCTTCGTAACCCATGTGAACATCTTCGAGCCAGTTCAGATCTTGCCAGCCCATGACTTCCATATATTTTTTCAAGAAAGGCGTGCAACGCTCCATGTCCGGCACCAAATTAACATCATAGCGATAGCCAATATGTTGCCCGATAATTTTTTCGCGCTCGGAATCAACCCCGTCACCGTCGATAAAATGGTCAATATTTTGGTCAGCCATTTTTGTCTCCTAAAATCGTGTCATGTCGGGGCGACCGACGGTGTGTTGAGAACCCGCCATCGGCACCTGAGCACAGGCCGACGCTTCCATCGTCAAGGCAGCCAAATCTTCAGGCTCCAATGAGTGGATATTGGTCTTGCCGCAGGCGCGAGCAAACAGCTGTGCTTCGATGGTTAGCGTATGAAGGAAATTGTAAACCCGTTCGGCCGCCGCATCGGGGTCAAGCCGCTGGCGCAGGATCGGGTCTTGGGTGGCGATTCCAACCGGACACCGTCCTGTGTGGCAGTGGTAGCAATAACCGGCGTCAACCCCCATTTCATTCGGAAAATCAGCTTCCGGAATGTCTTTATTACAATTCAATGCGATTAACGATGAATGCCCGATTGCGACCGCATCGGCACCCAACGCAATCGCTTTGGCCACGTCGGCACCGTTGCGAATACCACCGGCATAGATCAACGTGATTTCACCCGATTTACCCACATCATCAAGCGCTTGACGAGCTTGACGAATCGCCGCAATTCCGGGCACCCCAGTGTCTTCCGTGGCGAGGTGAGGTCCTGCGCCTGTGCCACCTTCCATGCCATCGATGTATATCGAATCGGGGCCCGTTTTGGCCGCCATCCGCACATCGTCGTAGACTCGTGCCGCACCCAGTTTCAACTGGATCGGAATCTGGCCGTCCGTTACTTCGCGAATCTCTTGGATTTTAAGCGATAGGTCATCAGGCCCCATCCAATCAGGGTGACGCGCCGGAGAACGCTGGTCGATGCCGGCAGGCAAGGAGCGCATTTCAGCAACTTGATCGGTGACTTTCTGCCCCATCAAATGACCACCCAAACCAACCTTACAACCCTGACCAATAAAAAATTCGACCGCGTCGGCTAAGCGCAAATGATTCGGGTTAAAACCGTAACGCGACTGAATGCACTGGTAAAACCACTTCGACGAATAACGGCGTTCGTCAGGAATCATTCCGCCTTCACCCGAACAAGTTGCGGTGCCAGCCATAGTGGCGCCACGTGCTAGTGCCGTTTTCGCTTCATAAGAAAGTGCGCCAAACGACATGCCTGTGATGTATACCGGAATATCGAGTTCCAACGGCTGTTTCGCATTGGGGCCGATTATGGTCTTAGTCAAACATTTCTCGCGATAACCTTCGATAACGAAACGCGTCAATGTGCCCGGCATGAAAGTCAAATCGTCCCAGGTTGGGATCTTCTTGAACAGAGAGAAACCACGCATGCGGTAACGGCCCAGTTCAGCTTTGATATGGATGTCGTTCATCACCTCGGGCGGAAACATGAAACTATTTCCAAGGCGGTAAGGATCTATTTTTTTGTCAGCCATCTTAATCTTCTCCAATATAGAAACCGATGCTTAAAGCACCAACTTCTTCTCACTCGGTTCGAGGTTGTCGTAGTTCCACAATTGCTTGCCAGAAGTCAGTTTGATCATCTTGTCGACACCGTTCGGCGCGGACATGCCGTATTGGCTCAGCTTGCCTTCGAGGTAACGTTTATCTAGATCGGTCAATTCAGTTTCGACACAATCGACGCCGAGACTGGCGATCTTGCCACCGACATAAATGTTGCCGTCATACATTGAATCACCCAAATTATCGCCCGCATCGCCGAGGATAATCATCCGACCGCGCTGCATCATGAAACCGGTGAATGCACCCACGCTGTCGCCGACAATAATAGTGCCGCCCTTTTGATCGATGCCCACTCGAGCACCCGCCTGACCTTTACACACTAGGTCGCCTCCGCGAATCGCCGCACCAAACAATGAACCGGCATTTTTTTCAATCACCACAGTTCCAGCCATCATGTTTTCGGCACAAGACCAACCAACTCGACCACTGATGTGAATGTTGGCACCGTCGGTCAAGCCACAACCAAAATAGCCCAGGCTGCCTTCAAAGTTCAGATTCAACCGATTTAGAATGCCAACCCCGAGCGAGTGCTTGGCACGCGGGTTCTGCACCGTGATAGTGCCATGCCCTGACTTCATCAAATCGCGGATCTTGAGGTTGATATCGGTGATTTCCATATCTGCTGCATCAAATTCCGCGGCCTTGTCTGTGTCAACTTCATAAGCCCAGGGGTAAGTGAAGTTTTCCTCTTCGGAAGCCGAAAAATACTTTTGCTGGGTGCGACCTGCAAGCTGCTCTTGGTGCAGCCCCATGTCATGTGATGTGCTTAGGCTGCCCATACTTTTACCTCCCCTTGATACGGATCCCAGGTGTCTATTTCACGTGGGAAAATACTGCGAATGGCCACCTCTTCCGAAGCTAAACCAACAAATTCGTCGCTCTCGTAAAGCACCATTGGCTTAGCCGACATCACGTCTTTAGCCATGCCGAGCTGGTCGCTGGTTGCTACCAAATAAGTGAACACGCCATCCAACTCTTGAACCGAACGCCGCATCGCGCCTTCCAGTTCGTCGCCGTTATCAATACGATCCGCGATATACACCGCAATCAGTTCTGAGTCGCAATTCGAAACGAAACGGTGGCCGCGGCGTTCGAGGTCACGACGACTAGTCCAGTAGTTGGTCAACTGACCATTGTGGACCACCGACACGTCGCTGAAGGGATAAGCCCAGTAAGGATGCGCAGAGCGAATATCAACATCCGATTCGGTCGCCATGCGTGTGTGACCGATAGCATGGGTGCCAATGAAACCATTCAGACCATATTGCTCTGAAACCATCTTGGCATCGCCAAGATCTTTGATCAGTTCTAAGCTTTTGCCGACCGAAAGAATCTCCGCGCCGTCGATGTCTTCGATGTAATCGATCATTCGTTTGAGGTCGCCACTGAATTTAAAGTGATAACGAAACGCATAATCGGTCGCGTCTTCGCGGGCGGTAATTTCCGCACCCATTTCTTGCATCCGGGCCTCGACCTTTTCCTTGCGCTCCATCACCTGGCGCTGAATATCAAAGCCGGTGCGCATTTCTTCCTGCTCGGCCACTTTAAAGCGCAACACCTGCACGCCGTCATGGCCTTTACCGTAGAGGGCATAACCGGTTGAATCGGGGCCCCGATGTTTCAATGCTTGCAGCATCTCCGTCATCTCGCTACCGATGTCACTGGTGACGCCTCCCTTCCAGATCAATCCTGCTATCCCACACATTGGGTAATCCTCGTAATAATCATTGAGTGAACAGGCGCATAGCCTGCGAGTTATTTCCGGGCCGAGCACACAGCGCGCCGACCCGATATAACGATTGGTTTAAACCTAAGGCAAACAGTCGAGATAGGTTTCAACGTCCCAGTCGGTGACCGTTGCGTTGTATCTTTCCCACTCGTCGCGTTTGTAATGTTCGTAAACCTTGTACATCTCTCCGGGCATTGCCGATTGAATGACCTCATCATTACGCAGCTCTTCGAGCGCATCGCCGAGCGACATCGGCAGTTTCTTAACCTGCTTACCAGATTCTATCGCATCGTAAATATTGCGTTCTTCCGCCTGCCCCGGATCGAGTTTGTTATCGATGCCATCGTCAAAGGCCTTTAACAGTGCGGTTCCCATCAGATAAGGATTCACCATCGAGTCAACCGAGCGATATTCGAAACGCCCCGGTGCCGAAACACGCAGCGCACAGGTGCGATTCTGATAGCCCCAGTCGGCAAAAATCGGCGCCCAGAAGCCGGTGTCCCAGAGACGACGATAGGAATTCACGGTTGAAGAACCAATAGAGGTCAATGCACCCAGGTGTTTGATAACACCGCCGATGGAATGCAAACCGATTGGACCTGGCGCGCGATCATCGATTGCCGGATCAGGCATGAAGGTGTTTTCGCCACCTTCGCGATAGGCAAAAGCGCCATCCATTCCTGGCAATGAGTCTTGGCCCAGTTTATTAACCACATCTTCACCACCACGCCACAGCGACATGTTGTGATGACAGCCTGAGGCTGACACACCCATAAACGGCTTCGCCATGAAACAGGCGATCAGATTGTCTTCGCGCGCTACTTGCGCGCAGATCTGCCGATAGGTCGTCAACCGGTCTGCGTTACGCAGCACCAAATCATATTGGGTGTTCAGTTCCAGTTGGCCCGGCGCGTCTTCATGGTCGCCCTGAATGATGTCGAGACCCATTTGCAGCGAATACTCGATGACTTTCATGAAGGTCGGACGCAATTCCTCGAATTGGTCGATGTGATAGCAGTTTGGCTTAGTCACGCCACCAGCCATCTTGCCGTCTTCGCCGCGCTTCAACCACATCATTTCAGGCTCGGTGCCGCAACGCATGTTGAGACCGTGCTTGTCTTCGAATTGCTGATGGATCCGCCGCAGGTTTCCGCGACAGTCTGAACTCAGCGCCCCACCCGGATTCTCGCGCTCTTCACGGTTGCGAAACAGGGTGCAAAAAACTCGCCCAATTCGCTTATCCCAGGGCAACTGACAGAAAGTTTCCGGATCCGGAATTCCGACCAGTTCCGAAGCTTCAGGACCATAACCAATGTAGTTACCATGGCGATCGGTGAAAAGGTTAGCGGTTGATCCATAAACTAATTGAAAGCCTTTCTCGGCGAGTCGCTCCCAATGCGCTGACGGAATGCCCTTACCGACAATTCGGCCAGTGACCGAAACAAACTGGTAGTAGATGTAATCAACCCCAGTTTCTTTAATTTTTTCTTTTACTTGTTTCACCAGGTCGGCGCGCCCGGGCGCCTCCACGTGTGCTTGTAAATCAGTCATTATTCCTCCAGCGGTACAAGACCAAGATTATGCTGCGCTTCGGTTTTGGTTCGGCCTTAAAATTATTCGACTCTGTTTTCGTCTTGCAAGATCGCCGCAAGCAGCCTTTCCACCAAAACCCTGAAACGCCATATTAAACCCAATCGAAAGCCATAAACAAGACCTATATTCG
>CBDTWQ010000144.1:0-5114 GCA_965364115.1 uncultured Gammaproteobacteria bacterium
TCTGGTAGGCCTTCATATCAAGAAATGTCTAAAAATAGCAAATCATCATTTAAACCTAGCTCAGCTATTCAGAAGCTGCAATGAAACCCCGGATACATAGAACTATTTACAATTGAGCCTCTTCCTATTAACCACCCTCTTGTCATCTGAGTGTTTTCGCGTCCAGAATGATTCCAATTAGCGCGTTGAAAGCATTTGGGCATATTGACCTAACCGATTCGAGTGTTGCCCTAGGTTTATAACCGCTTATCAATAGACTTGCCTACTCGAAATTGGATAGCAAGCCGTTCATCAGTGCCATGCAAGCAGCAAAATAAGAAGCACTCAACGCCATCAACCAACTTCCTGAAAATACCGGCATGAACGAGATTATGTACCGGCTTTTTGTGCTGAATAAGATCAGGAAGGGACAGGAAGCCGTGGAACAGGGCGAGACCTTGTGAGGGTTATTAGTCGAGGCGGCGGACGAAACAGTCGATTTCTGCGGCTTTGAATTGTTGGCAAAGTTGGTCTGCCTCTGCGAGGTATTGGCCTGGGCCCGCGACTAGACGGACCATACTTCGATAAGGTTCAAAGCTCGGTATTTTGCCCTCAAAGACAGACAAGCGTTGGCTGAACTCTGCCCAGGCCGCTTCGGCCCTGGCGCGTGAGCGATATACTCCGATTTGCACAATCCAGTTGCCGTTTGCTGCCGGTGGTGCTCGCTCAAGACCTTCGGCCTGCGCTGGAACGTCGAGTGGTGTTATCTCGCCGCTAGGACCCGCCTCGGAAATGGGTAAGGGTAGTGCTTTGCTGACCGGCTCTGTTGCAGGCGTGGCTGTAAAACTTAAGCCCGGAGAATCGGAACCGGCAAAAGACTGGTTCAGAGTTTCGGATATCGGGTTGGTCTCCTTCGGCGCTATTGAACGCCCTGCCCTCGGGCGTAATCTGAAGTCCAGCCCATCGATGACGCCTGCAGCACTTTGCACCTGCAGGCGTTCGGGCCTGCTGACGATTCGCTGTGTGAGGGTGTCTTCAAGAACCAGTTGGTAGGCACCGGGTTCGATGCCGTCAAACAGGTAGAAACCATCGAAGGCGGTGCGCCGCTGGGCCACCACTTCGCCGGCCAGATTTTCGAGCGTCACCAAAGCGCGGCTGATCGGCCGGCTGATACTGTCCTCGGCAGTGCGCACATGACCGGATAGCTCCACGGTGCGTATGGTCGGAAAATTCACGATCGCATAACTCCCCGGTCGCGATATGATGGAGACCCCGGGAATAGTAGATCTCATTTCGCCATCCGTGATGGTCGATTCATCGAGCTCGATGTCCACACGCTGATTAGCCGGCATGCGGGAGAGTATGGCTACTCCCCGCGAGTCAGTGGTCGCTTTGCGCCAAGCTTGCACTCCCGATACCTTGGCACCCTGGATTGGGGTGTCACCCTCGCCACCCTCATCGGCAAACACCCTGACCTCGACGGTCCCGGCATCGACCGATGCTAGGCTGTCGATTAACGGTTTAAGCCTGCCAGGCTGGTGAACCAGTGAGGTCGACAGGGAGAGCAGACCGGTCCAGCGCTCGGTGCTGTCATAGTTCACCCGAGCACTGATAGTCGCCACCTTGAACTGCCAGTTCAGCCCGCCTCGATAGTAGGTGGTATCGGTGAGAGGGTTCTTTCGGACACTTAGATTCAAAGTCATGTCACGCTCAATACGCAAACTACTCTCTGCGCTGTAGCTCACTAGTTCGCGCTCGGGGGCGAAGCGATAGCTAGCGCCCACTCGAAATGCCCAGGGTCGCCTGGTGGTTGAAAAACTCAACTGGCCAGAGGTTTGCGATGTTTTGATCGTGGGACTATTGACCGTTCGGGTCTCGACCGAATCGTAATTTAGTGATGTCGAGAAATAGCCACTGTTGGCAATTTTGGCTGTTGTGCCGAGAACCGCATCGAATTGGGTATCATTTTCCTGCTCCCGAGTACTGACCTTAAGCAGTATCGATTGTGACAATATAGTCGATTTGATGTCCAGGTTTCCCAGCCATTTGTTGGGCGAGCTGGTCAACGTCGGATTGGCCTCGAAATCAGTGTAACCCAGATCGATATTGGTGCCACCAAACTGTGTGCGCAGGGAGAAATCAACCGCATTCTGCGCGCTTGGCGCGTCGAGGTATCGCAGACTACTATAAAAACGTGAGGTGCTAAAACCTATCCCTAAATCATGGCTTGTTATCCGTTCCCCCTCCTGTTCCTGACTGTTGAAGCCCGTTTGGAAGTTCAGATTGCGCGAGATGCCGATGCTGAAATTAGCCGAATAGAGCCCCCCTTCCCGCTCGTCATCGCTAGTCAGGTTAAACACGGTGTGGCCATTTTCAACTGCGCTCAGCTCATAATTCAACTGTCCCGGTTTGAGCAGATCGGCTCCTAGAAAATGGTATTCCTCGCGCGATTCGTATTCGCCGAAGGGGCCGTAGGACCTAATTTCAAAATTGTTTCCACCGAACAGCAGCGACACATCCTCGAACAGATAGCGTCCGTCTTGCTCGATGGTCAATGTTTCTATCAGTTGACCATTCTGATATAGCTCCACTTCCCAATCGGGCAGCTGGGCACCATCGATGCTGATGGTTTCATCATTGAATCGACTCTGTTGATCACCACGCTCACTACTCCCGCGCAGCAAAAATCCGCGGAAGCCAGCACCGTCAACATCTCCAATCTGAACTTGATTCAGGCCCAATGGCCCATCAAAAAGACTTCGCTCCAGCTTCAGGCGTGCACCCGTCAATACGTCATCTGAATGCCCGGAGAGCGAGAGGCTAGAGGTCATCAAGCCCAGATCACCTCGGGACAATAAAGCGTAATTGGCTTGATATTTGGCCTCACTGTCGGAATTTTGCTGGCTCGTCGAGCTCCCGACCCGAAGTCGTGTAATGTGTGGCCCAAACCATCGATAGGGGTTTTGTTGAATCGGGTGCCGTGGCTCGAGATCAGCAGAAGAACTGCTACTAACTGCTTTTCGTCGAAGCATGCGTTTCTGTATTGGCAGTGTTTCGGTAGGTTCTACATCCAGATAGAGTTCACGCACCACTGTCGACAAGCGCAGTGGAAACCACTTCTGGATGGAGTCTGTTGTTACAAAAAGATCACCGTCAAAACTCACCACCTCACCTTCGGCAAGCGGTAATTTTTGGCCGCCTGTGACCACTTCTGCTCGGTTCAAATCCAGTGAAAAGCTGCGCTCGATGGAGATATACCATCCGTTGGCCGAACCCTGCGTCCCATCCACGGCAATCGGGAACCCGAGGCCATTTACCAATTCATGCAGCGACACTAGAAACTCCTGACCTCTCTGATACCCCAGAATATCCAGTCCGAGTCGCTCACCATTCAAGCGCAACTCCAACAGCAATTCGTTTTCGGCATCAAGCGAAGCTTGAGCGAATACCCCGGGTGCAAAACAAACGAAGCCTAAAAGCGTAATGAATAGTCGCGAAAAACGCTGGATAGGGTTGGTCAGGATCACGAATTAGCCGACAAAGAAGGTTGATTAAATAAGAAGCAAGCACCGTGCCAACTGCCGACAGGCACCTAATCAGTCCCTAAGTCAGTGTTTGATAACCGTCACCTTGAGGGTTTTGTGAAGCACAATTGATGCCAAAAAGAATTCGAAAAACGATCTTTTCGAGCGCTTGAAATAACCTGAAAAACACAATTCGATCGTAAGTAAGTTATTGTTAAATAAAGTTAATTTTTTCCGTTTCAGCGCTGCAACAGGATCGCGCCCGGGAAGAATGCGAAGGCAGGCAACCTGCCCAAGGCGAAATTTTCTTAAAGTTTTCCAAACACCGACCGTTACACGATTCAAGGCTTGAGTGATACACCGCCTTATGCAGTGATTAAGGTACGTAGGCCACTTTATTGATCCGCGTATGTGAAGAAAGTTAACGTTTTAGGAGTTTATTATGAAGATTTTTCGAAATAACAAATTGGCCATGACCGTAGTAGGCGCGGTTAGCTTGGTGGCCACGTCTGCTGATGCAGTCGATTTTAACGCCACCGCTTTGGTGGAAAACACAGTGACCGTTACCAGTGTCAACGACTTTGATTTAGGCACGCTTTTTGCAACGGTAACAGGTACTGCCAATACTGACGGTGTCGGTGCCCTAGTCATTGCTCCGGATGGAAGTATTACTGATCCAACCGATAGCGGCTCCGTCAATTTGATCAGCCTGTCGGCAGCGACCGCAGCGCAAGGTTCCGTTGATATGGCGGCTGATTTTTCTTTGACATTGCCAGACACCACTGGAATTGATGCAGCCGACTTTGTAGCAGACGCTGGTGGCAATATTATTGCCGATGTTGCTGCCAATGCAATAGAACTGATCCATGAGAGTGCTAACCCCACGGTGCCGAGTCTGTTCCTGATGCACTTTACAGTTGGTGATGTGAGTGGTGGAACCAATGTTGAGGCCAACACAAATGACGGCGATTTCACGATCACTCAGGGTTTTGGAGAATCTACGTATGTTTTCAATATTGGTGCGACCGTTACAACAGAACCCACAACTTCGGTGGAATCTTATCAAACCGGCACCTATTCGGGAACTATCACCGTCACGGCTTCATATTAGCCTTGGGCGAACATTCCTCATTGCCTTACAGCTCAGAGGGGCGTCATTGGGACGCCCCTTCTTTGCGATTATCGTCCTCTGGCTAGTCACCATCACCAGCAGTCTGGCCGCCCCTCTAATTACAGAATTACAACGCTTTAACTTCGGCACCATTGCCCTCTCCTCAAACGCAACAACCTCACGTTTCAACTATCCCAAATCGGGAAGCAACCCAAATATAGAAGGTCAGTTTGTGCTGATCGGCAGCGGTACACCCGGTCGTTTCGCCTTCAGCGACTTCCCGGCCAACACCACGCTCACCGTCACACTCAGTAACACCTCGCTTTCTGCTAGCGGTGTGGGTATATCTGAAGCCTTGTCAGTCGACAACTACGACTTCGTTGACATCACGACTGATCCCAACGGCGATGCTGAACTCATCTTTGGCGCTCGCCTCAACTCATCCGGAAATGGCAACAGTTATGCGGATGCCGGTTATGAGGGCACCACTCAATTACGCG
>CBDTWQ010000145.1:0-5078 GCA_965364115.1 uncultured Gammaproteobacteria bacterium
CCGCGAGAGTTCCTTAAATTCTGCCAAGTTTGACTGCAACAATGGCTCTAACTCGGCCTCAAATGCGAAAACAGGTTGATCAATGTCCAGTTTTTGTAAAGTGATCGGATGCAACGCCCCAACCACCCCGATGACATCACCTTGATAGATCAAATCGGCGGACTGCCCCGGATGCAGTATCGAGTTTTGAGTTCGCCCAAAGCTAAACTTAGAGGAACCGGCTAACTGCAACACAGACTCTAAGTCACCTTTGATGTCAAAAAAGTCGACCAGCTCGGTTTTACCGTAAAGACCCTCAACCGACCGATGACCGGTAATCGCCCCGGCAATACGCCGTGATTGCACCAGTCCATCTGCCTCGGGGGTAAAACAGAGCCCGCTTTCAAAAAATCGCAGGCGTGACTGTTGGCGATTGAGGTTATGCCTCAGTGTTTGCATCAGCCCTGGCAATAAACTGGTCCGCATCATCGACATGTCGCTAGAAATTGGGTTCGCCAATGACAGGGTTTGTTGGTCAGGGTCAAGAATGGCCTGCAACTCAGGCGAAACAAATGAGTAAGTGACCGCTTCAAAATAACCACGGGCGACCATCAAGTCACGAATCAGATCAAGACTAACTCGCTGCTCAGAAAAGCTGTCCATTCTCGAATGCGCCACCCCGCGAGTGCTGGGTATATTGTTATAGCCAATTAATCGACCGACTTCTTCAATCAAATCAGCTTCGATACTAATATCATGGCGATAGCTCGGTGGCACCACACACCAACCATCGGCTTGTGGCTTCGCATTCATTTCAAGCCGTTGCAAAATACTGCTGACCTGATCCTTCGAAACATCGACCCCAAGCAATCGACCGATGCGGGCAAAGCGTAAATTGACTTCAGGGGGTTTAGGCAATTTTTCTGCGGCTATTTGATCGATTAATGGGCCCGCTTGACCACCCGTAATTTCGAGTAATAGTTCGGTTGCGCGTTGCACCGCCATAGACGGCAATTGTGAATCAACACCGCGTTCAAAACGGTGCGAAGCATCGGTGTGCATGCCAAAATGACGCGCTTTGCCCGCTAATAGCCTGGCATTAAAGTGCGCCGCTTCGAGGAAAATGCTGGTGGTGTCAGATTGCACTGAACTGTCTAATCCACCCATGATGCCGGCTAGCGCGACCGGCCCGTCATGGTCGGCAATCACCAAGGTGTCGCGGCTGCAGCTAACGCTGCTTTGGTCAAGCAAGGTCAGTTCTTCACCATCCTCAGCAAAACGCACCTTAATTCCACCCTTCAGCTTGTCAAAGTCGAAACCGTGCATCGGCTGACCCATTTCCATCATCACGTAATTAGTGACATCAACCACCGGACTGATTGGTCGAAGCCCGCAGCGGCGCAGTTTCTCTTGCATCCACAGTGGGGTTTTCGCTTGTGGGTCGATATTACGAATGACGCGGCCAGCATATCGAGGACAATCCGCAGAGGCTTCCAAAGAAACCGGAAAAACGTCATCACACTGTTTGGCTACATTCGAACTAATATTCGGGATTAAAGGCAACTCATTGATCGCAGACACTTCTCTGGCAACCCCAAGAATGCTCAGACAGTCACCTCGATTAGGGGTTAGGTCGATTTCGATAATCGAATCCTTCAGCGCTAAATAATCATTGATATCAGCGCCCACTGGCGCATCCTCAGGCAGCTCTAGAATGCCATTGGCGCTTTCAGCCAGTTGCAACTCACTCGCCGAACAAAGCATTCCTTTAGATTCGACGCCGCGCAGCTTGACTTTCTTGATTTTGATTCCTGGCAGCGACGCACCCAATTGGGCAAACGCTACTTTTAAATTGGCTCGCACGTTTTTAGCACCACAGACAACCGTCCAATGTTCAGAACCGTCATTCACCTGACAAACGCGCAATTTATCAGCATCGGGGTGTGCTTCGACCGACAACACTTCTGCCACCACCACCTGACTAATCTCAGGTGCCGCGGGTCGAACCCCTTTGACTTCGAGACCCGCCATCGTCAACTGAGCTAACAACGTGTCGCGGTCAATCTTTGGGTTAGCCCATTCGCGTAGCCAGTTTTCGCTTATTTCCATCGCGCTTGTCGCCTAGCTAAATTGCTGCAAGAAACGCAGGTCGTTGTCGAAGAACAAGCGCAAGTCATTAACCCCATATCGCAGCATCGCCATTCGCTCCACCCCTAGGCCAAAGGCATAACCCGTATACTGCTCGTTATCGACCCCCGCGTGCCGGAACACTTCAGGGTGCACCATGCCGCAACCCAGCACTTCCAACCAACCAGTGTGACTGCAGACCCGGCAACCTTCGCCAGCGCACATCACGCAACTGATATCCACTTCCATCGATGGTTCAGTGAACGGGAAGTAAGACGGTCTGAAACGCGTTTCAAGATCATCTTGCTCGAAGAACAACCTGAGAAATTCAGCCAAAGTCCCTTTAAGGTCGGCAAAGGAGACGTTTTCATCAACAAGCAGTCCCTCGACCTGATGGAACATCGGTGTGTGGGTTATATCCGAATCGCACCGGTACACCCTTCCTGGCGCAATCACCCGAAAAGGCGGATTCTGGTTCTCCATTACACGCACTTGAACCGGTGAGGTATGGGTGCGCAACAATAGGCCGTTGTCGAAATAGAAAGTATCGTGCATCGCCCGGGCTGGATGGTGGGCGGGAATGTTGAGCGCCTCGAAGTTATGGAAGTCATCCTCAACCTCAGGGCCCTCGGCGATATCAAAACCGAGTTTGCTAAACATTTTACCAATTCGGTTCATCGTCATGGTTACCGGATGCAAACCACCCGAATCTAAACCACGGCCCGGCAACGACACGTCGACCGTCTCTTTTACCAGCTGGGTTGCAATCTCGAGATTCGACAGATCGACTCGGCGTGATTCGAGCAAGTTTTGTATCTGCGCCTTGGCTTGGTTAATCACCTGCCCTGCCTCTCGGCGTTCTTCAGCGGGCAATTGTCCTAAATTCTTTAGTTGAGCAGTGAGTTCGCCCTTCTTTCCAAGATAAGCCACGCGCACGGCTTCGAGCGAAACAATATCGATCGATTCGCTGATCGCGCTGGTCGCTTTAACAATAAGGTTCTGAATTTCCTGTGACACGTCGTAGCTTTGCTCAGTGGCAGATGCTCAGTGGCCGCTTCTCATTGGCAGGAGGAAACCCTCCTGCCATGAAATAGCGCCCAATCTTACACAGCCTGCTGCAGACCCAGGCCGGCCCGAGCCTTTTCAATCAAGGCGGTAAAAGCTGGCCTATCAAAAATAGCGATATCCGACAAAACCTTGCGATCGATCTCGATCTCGGCTTTCTTAAGACCATTCATAAACACGCTGTATGACATTCCGTTTTCTCGTGCACCCGCGTTAATTCGGGCAATCCACAAAGCTCGGAACTGACGTTTGCGCTGGCGACGGTCGCGATAGGCATATTGCCCTGCTTTAGTGACCGCTTGTTTGGCAACTCGATAAACTTTGCTCCGCGCTCCGCGATAACCTTTAGCTTTATCGAGAACTTTTTTGTGACGCGCGTGGGCGGTTACACCTCTTTTTACTCTTGGCATGGCTCAAATCCCCCTAAGAATATGGCAACATACGACGCACCGCTGGCGCATCGTTAGCATGAACTTCCAACTTGTCTCCAAGCTGGCGCTTACGCTTACTCGACTTCTTAGTAAGGATGTGACGCAAATGTGATTGTTTGCGTTTGTAGACGCCCGCAGCATTTCGTTTGAAACGCTTGGCAGCGCCACTGATTGACTTCATCTTTGGCATGGTTAACTCCAGTTAATACTTCATCTAACATTCAAAAGCCCTGAACGCCGGAGACGCGTTTTTGGGTCAACTAGCTTGGCTAATAAACGCCGCTAGCGGTTTTTCTTGGGAACCAGCAACATCGTCATCTGGCGCCCTTCGGACTGCGGATATTGATCCACCGTCGCGAATTCTGTGGCATCTTGTTCTACTCTTTTCAGCAACTGCGTGCCTAATTCCATGTGAGCCATTTCACGGCCCCGGAATCGAACAGTTACTTTAACACGATCACCGACTTCGATGAACTCGCTCAGTTTACGCAGTTTAACCTGATAGTCACCATCTTCGGTGCCCGGTCTAAACTTTATTTCCTTTATTTGAACTTGTCGCTGTTTTTTGCGCTGGTCGTGTAGTTTCTTCTTTTGCTGAAACTTAAACTTACCGAAGTCCATCAACCGACAAACCGGTGGCTCAGCATCTGGCACCAATTCAACTAAGTCCAGTGTGCCGGCAGTCGCCATTCCTTGCGCTTCTTCCAAAGGTACGATGCCTAGCTGTTCGCCATCTTCGGCAATCAGCCTGACTTGAGGTGCGGTAATTTCGTCGTTTAAACGGCTCTGTTTGTTGTCTGCGATTAGATAATCTCCCGATTATTAATAAACATTATATCTAGCAAAAGTTAATCCGGCTGATCGATCCATTTAGACCTGATCGGGGCCTTTGATTTGATCGATCAACTCGTCGACCGGCATAGACCCAAGGTCATCACCACCGAGGCGCCGCACTGATACGCTTTGATCTTCAACTTCACGATCTCCGACCACTAGCAAGTATGGTATACGCTGCAAACTATGCTCGCGAATTTTAAACCCGACCTTTTCGTTTCTCAAGTCAGAAATCGCCCTGATTCCGTGATTCTTAAGCTTTTTTCGCACTTTTTCCACGGTCTCGGCCTGTTTGTCGGTAATATTCATCACAACGGCCTGCACCGGTGCCAACCAGACAGGAAATTTTCCTTCGTAATGTTCGATCAAAATTCCGAGAAATCGCTCGAGTGAACCGAACAACGCACGGTGCAACATTACCGGACGATGACGATTACCATCTTCGCCGACATAAGAGATATCAAAGCGCTCAGGCAAATTCATATCGACCTGCAAGGTGCCACATTGCCAGTCCCGACCAATCGCATCACGCAGCACAAACTCCAGTTTTGGCCCATAAAATGCGCCTTCTCCAGGAAACACTTGGTACGCTTGCCCCATGCTATCGAGCGCACTAATTAACGCACCTTCAAGCTTGTCCCA
>CBDTWQ010000146.1:0-5070 GCA_965364115.1 uncultured Gammaproteobacteria bacterium
GCGCCAACAGCGGCAACGAGCGTTAGACCAGCAGATGACCACCGAGCAAGATTAGGCCATTAGGATTTGAATCAACTGGGGTCGCGCCGAAGCGCTTGGCACATGCAATGCACGCCACCGCCACCCGGCGTAATCATCGAAACGTCTGGATCAAAAACCTCCAAACCGTGAGCCCGCAACTTTTGCTTCAGCACTAAGCTTTTCTCCGGCAGCAAAACTCGATCATTGCCCAGCGCAACGACGTTGCAGCCGAGATCAAGCGTGTCTTGAAACGGCACCGAGAGAATTTCGATCTGCTTCGATTTGAGCCAACCGACGACTTCCGGATCAGTCGACTCAAGACAAACCGCCGCCAGCTTGGGGGCCAACATTACCACCATCAAATCGATGTGGACGTAAAAAGGGTCTAGGTCAACCAGCATCACTTCCCAACCTTCGGCCTCAAACCAGGTTTTCAATTGGTTAGCCGACTGTTGCTGGCTGCGCCCTTCGTCACCCTCCCAACCGATCAACACTGTTTTAGGCTCGATCACATTGAAATCACCGCCTTCAAAAGTGCCGGCGGTAACGCAATCAAAAATCGGGATTCCGAGCCGCTGATAAGCCTCGATCGCGCGATAGTTTTCACCGCGACGCCACCAGTTAGCCATGCTGGTGATGATCGCCCCATAGGGCGTCATTACCGAAGAGTCGCGCGCAAAAATTTGGTAGGGCAAGGCGGGATCTGGCTCAAGCATGTGCACCTGAACGCCCGCCGATTCGTAGGCAGAGATCATTTCGGCGTGCTGTCGCTTAGCCAGGTTCGAATCAAACTCTAGTTTGCGACGAATGCTCTTCTTCGAAACTGAGCTGGTTTCCAACCACGCGTAATGATCCGCGGGGCCCAACAAAACGTCTCTTAAAACGCCGGTTTCACAGTCTACGCCCCAATCTGACAGCTCCGCAGTACCGCCGTTGGGTTGGCGAGTTCTCAGACTGAACGATTCATTCATCGGTTCATTCATAGGTCCTCCGAGGTGGTTTGACTTTGTATATTTTTGTGATCACAATTACCGAGCTTAACCTCGACCGCATTGGCTGGCAAGCCGATTGGCTAGCAGTTGGCTAACCGGCGGCAAGCCGATGGCAAGCCGCACAAAACGTCTTCAGATTCAGGCGTTCAACTTACCCTTTTTATCCTGCACGGTGCCAAATGAAAGACTGGATAGCTAAAAACCAGATAACCGAAGTGGAATGTATCGTGCCAGATCTCGCGGGTGCTGCCCGCGGTAAAATCATGCCCGCATCGAAATTCGTTGATTCATCTGCGTTAAGAATGCCGTTATCAATTTTTATGCAATCGGTCACCGGTGATTACCCCGAGATTTGCGACAGCATTAACCCGATTGATGTCGACATGGTGTTGAAACCTGACCCCAACACGCTTCGGCTGTTGCCTTGGGCAAGAGAACCTTCCGCGCAGGTCATTCATGACTGTTTTGACATGCAAGGCAATCCCATTGAAATTTCACCCCGCCAGGTACTGCGACGTGTGCTGGCACTTTATCAGGCGGAAAACTGGAAACCGGTGGTTGCACCTGAACTCGAATTTTATTTACTGCAGCCCAACATTGATCCAAAGAATCCGTTATTACCACCGATCGGTCGCACCGGCCGGGCCGAGGCCAGCGGGCAGTCGTTCAACATTGATGCGATCAACGATTTTGATCCGATGTTTGATGACATGTACGACTATTGCGAAGGCCAGGGCCTCGAAATTGACACCTTGATTCATGAGGAAGGCATGGGGCAATTGGAAATAAACCTGATCCACGGCGACCCGTTAGAACTCGCTGATCAAGCCTTCTTATTCAAACGCACGGTGCGCGAAGCCGCATTGCGTCATGACCTTTACGCCACTTTTATGGCCAAGCCGATGGAAGGCCAACCCGGCAGTGCGATGCATATTCATCAGAGCGTCGTAGATTTAGAAACTGGCGAGAATATCTTTTCAACTGCCGAGGGCAAACCCAACCCATTGCTGTTGAGTCACATCGCGGGCCTGCAGACTTTTATGCCCGAAGCAATGGCCCTGTTTGCGCCCTACGTGAATTCTTATCGTCGGATCGTGCGCGAAATGGCGGCACCGATCAATTTCCATTGGGGTTACGACAACCGCACCACCGGTTTTCGGGTCCCTGACACCGACCCGAAATCGATGCGCGTCGAAAATCGAATTGCAGCGTCCGATGTTAACCCATATCTGGCGATTGCCACTTCGTTGGCTTGCGGATATATCGGCATGAAAAAAGGTTTAAAACCCAGCCCAGCACTTAAAGGTAACGCCTATGAAGAGCCGATGCAGCTATCGCGAAATTGGTATAGTTCACTGCAACGCCTGTCGGATAGTGCGGAGTTGCGCGAAGTTTTGGGTGACGCATTTGTCGAAGTTTATGTGTCGGTAAAAGAAATTGAATTTGATAATTTCCTGAATGTGATAAGCCCCTGGGAAAGAGAACATTTACTGTTAAAAGTTTAAGGAACAACCATGACCGAATCATCCGCAATGCCTTCGGCTAAGACCGAAAATTGGCAAAATCTTGATAGCCATCACCTGCACCCATTTACCAACCCGAAAGATTTGCGCGACAAACCCGCGCGAATTATCGAGTCCGCCGATGGGGTCTACCTGAAAGATTCTGATGGCAATCAAGTTCTCGATATGATGGCCGGGCTTTGGTGCGTTAACATGGGCTATGGTCAGCCGACATTAATCGCTGCGGTCGAGCAACAGATTCGTCAGTTGCCCTACTACAACGCATTCTTCAAAACTTCGACACCGCCCGCCGCTGAACTGTCTGCATTGCTCGCAGAGGTCACCCCGGCGCATTTGAATCACGCGTTCTTCACCAGCTCAGGGTCCGAAGCCAACGACACCGTTTTGCGGATGATTTGGCGCTATTGGGACATCCTCGGCAAACCTGAAAAACGCGTGGTTATCAGCCGGAAAAATGCTTACCACGGCAGCACCATAGCCGCCTCTAGCCTCGGTGGCATGGACGCCATGCACAAACAGGGTGGGGTCATCCCAAACATCGTTCATGTCGATCAACCTAACTGGTTTGCGAAGCGAGTCGAGCTCGGTGAAGACCTCGACCGAGCGCAATTCGGCCGAGATGTGGCCCAATCGATTGCCGATAAAATCGAAGAAATCGGGGTTGATAAGGTGGCTGCCTTTATCGCCGAACCGATTCAAGGGGCTGGCGGGGTGATTGTTCCACCCGAGACTTATTGGCCCGAGGTCAAGAAGATTTGTGAGCACTATGATATTTTGTTCGTCGCCGACGAAGTGATTTGTGGCTTTGGCCGCACCGGCGAATGGTTTGGCAGCGACTACTATGATCTCACCCCCGATTTGATGCCAATTGCCAAAGGCTTGTCATCAGGATACCTGCCAATTGGTGGGGTGATGGTGTCGGACAACATCTCCGACGTGTTGATCAATCAAGGCGGTGAATTTAATCACGGCTACACCTATTCGGGGCACCCAGTTTGTGCCGCGGTTGCGATCGCTAATGTCAAACTGATGCGCGACAGCAACATCATTCAAACCGTTCGTGAATCAACCGCGCCCTACTTGCAACGGCGATTGCGCGAGCTCGGTGAGCACCCGCTAGTGGGCGAGGTTCGCGGTGTTGGGATGTTCGGCGCAATCGAACTGGTCAAAGATAAAACGAACTATAAGCTGTTTGATGAAGACCAAGGTGTGGGCGGCATTTGTCGTGATTTTTGCGTTGAGAACCATCTAGTGATGCGGGCCGTCGGCGACACCATGATTATTTCACCGCCCTTAATTTTGCAAAAAGACGACATTGACGGCTTCATCGAGCGTGCCTGGATCTGCCTAGATCAAACGCAAAAGAAACTGGGTGGTTCAACCTAAGACGATGAGTGTGAAACTAGTCCAAGATCGCAGCGACACGCTGGAGTACCCCAATTCCTACTACCACGCCAGTCAAAACCGAAGCGTTGAATTGCCTCAACTCGACGGTTCCTGCCGTGCTGATGTTTGCATCATCGGAGGTGGCTATACCGGACTGTCTTCGGCGCTGCATCTGGCAAAACGCGGCTATAAGGTGGTGTTGTTGGAAGCGCGAAAGCCTGGCTGGGGCGCCTCAGGGCGAAATGGCGGGCAACTCTGCAGCGGTCAGCGCAAAGATCAGATGGAGTTATCCGGGCTGGTGGGTGATCACAGCGCGCGTGAATTTTGGGAACTGGCCGAAGACGCCAAACACTTAGCCCGCAGCCTGATTGCCGAGCATGGGATTGATTGCGATTTGAAGTCAGGCATCGCGCATGCCGATCATAAACCCGCTTACGCACCCGAGACCGAGGAATACGTCGAGTTTCTGCGCCGTCAATATGGCTACGAATCGATCGAATACCTGGACCAAAAAGAGATGGCCACATTGGTAGGTAGCGACAGTTACTATGGTGGCAGCCTTGACATGAGTGCGGGCCATTTGCACCCACTCAACTACGCCCTAGGCCTCGCCGATGCGGCACGCGAAGCCGGTGCGACGCTCTATCAAGAGAGTCCGGTGGAGAGCTGGAGCGAAGGCCAACCCAATCAAGTCGTTACCGCAAGCGGCACCGTCGAAGCTGACCATGTTGTGCTCGCCTGCAACGGCTATCTCGGCAAACTAGAACCTCGCCTGGCGGGCAAAATTATGCCAATCAATAATTTCATTATTGCCACCGAACCATTGAGTGACACTCAGCTAAAGGAGATTAACCCACGCGACGTCGCAATTGCCGACTCACGATTCGTGGTCAACTATTTTCGCCTGTCGGCGGACAAGCGACTGCTGTTTGGCGGTGGCGAAAACTATAGTCAGAACTTCCCGAGCGACATCGCTAGTTTTGTGCGTAAACCAATGTTGCTAATTTATCCGCAGCTTGCGGACACTCGAATCGACTACGCATGGGGCGGCACTTTAGCGGTGACGCTCAACCGCATGCCACATTTCGGCCGGCTTGGCCGCAACACCTATTTTGCACAGGGCTATTCTGGAATGGGCGTCGCGATGG
>CBDTWQ010000147.1:0-5063 GCA_965364115.1 uncultured Gammaproteobacteria bacterium
GTTGACTTCATCAAATCATCCATCGCATCCAGCGGCATGAACAACCTGATTCTGGGCATCAGCGGAGGAATCGACTCTTGCACCTGCGGTCGTTTGGCCCAGCTCGCGACCGAAGAATTGAATCTAAATGGTGAAACCGATCAAACTAAGAGACATTTTCAATTTGTCGCGGTGCGCCTGCCTTACGCCACTCAAGCTGATGAGGCCGACGCGCAACTATCGATCGAGTTCATCCAACCCAGCCAGCAAATTACGATCGACATTCAAGCCGGTAGTGACGCAATCCATCAATCCACTTTAGCGGCGCTTGATCAGGCGGGGTTAGCCGGGCAAAGCGACTCCAAAGTCGATTTCAGCAAAGGAAACGTCAAAGCAAGAATGCGGATGATCGCTCAATACCATTTGGCGGGTTTGCTCGGTGGGCTAGTCTTGGGAACCGATCATTCGGCTGAAAATGTGACTGGGTTTTACACCAAGCATGGTGATGGCGCTTGCGACCTAGCGCCGCTGTTCGGGCTCAACAAACGTCAAGTTCGGCAATTAGCCGAAGCGCTCGGCGCGCCGTCAAAAATCATCCATAAAATCCCAACCGCTGATCTCGAAACGCTTAGCCCCTCAAAGCCTGACGAGGCTACTCTCGGTCTAAGCTACGACCAAATTGATGACTTTCTAGAAGCGAGAAAAATCGACCCGGTCGCCGAAAAACGACTGATCGATATATTCCTCAAAACTCAACACAAGCGCCAACCCATCGCCACGCCTTCCATCAGGCTTGAAGACTAGCCGCAAGGCTTAGAGCACCGCTTCGGCCTGCAGGTCAGCGTGGTAAGAAGAGCGAACCATTGGGCCACTGGCGACTTGATCGAAACCGATCGATTCAGCATAAGCACCTAAAGCGTCGAATTCATCGGGGGTGACAAAGCGTTCCACTGCCAAGTGATCCAAACTAGGTTGCAAATATTGCCCCAAAGTCAGCATGTTGACATCGTGTGCCCGCAAATCCCGCAAGACTTGTTTTACTTCCTCAAGATCCTCACCCAGTCCGAGCATTAAGCCTGACTTGGTTGGCACTGTCGGGTGAAGTTGCTTGAACTTTTGTAACAACGACAATGACCATTGGTAATCAGAGCCGGGGCGAACTTTTTTGTATAGCGAAGGCACCGATTCCAGGTTGTGGTTAAACACATCAGGCGGTGCCTGGGTCATTATCTTCAGCGCGACATCCATTCGACCCCGAAAATCTGGGGTTAGAATCTCAATTTTAATGCTGGGATTGCGTTGCCGAGTTTGCTGAATACAGTCGACAAAGTGTTGCGCCCCGCCGTCGCGTAAATCATCTCGATCGACAGACGTAATCACTACGTAGCGCAAGCCCATATCATCGATCGTTTTGGCCAGGTTGGCGGGTTCTTGCAAATCGAGCGAATTGGGCCGGCCGTGACCTACATCACAAAACGGGCATCGCCGCGTGCAGATGTCGCCCATAATCATGAAAGTAGCGGTTCCTTTAGAGAAACACTCACCTAGGTTAGGGCAAGCAGCCTCTTCACAAACAGTGTAAAGGTTATTCTCTCGCAGGCGCGCCTTGAGCTCTTGAACACGGCTGCCGGTCGGTGCCTTAGCGCGAATCCAAGCGGGCTTTCGCTTAACCGATCGGGAGGGCACGACCTTAATTGGAATTCGTGCCACCTTATCAGCGCCTTTCAGCTTTACACCTTGCACCACTTTATTATCTTTCAAACGAAATCCTCAATTTTCTGCCTGCTAGCTCGAGTGTGATGCCAAATCAGAGGGATCGCAAGCCGGCTGGCAGAAGTTAATCATCAATAGCGAGTTGTCGGGTCAAAATAGCTGCTAACTTGAAACCAACCTGTTCAACACTGTCGACGACTTCAAAATCGCGCAATTGGGTCACTGCGAGCCCTTCAAAACCACAGGGGTTTATACGTGAAAAAGGTTCCAGATCCATATCCACATTCAAACTCAACCCGTGGTAGCAACAGCCTTTACGAATCCGCAAACCCAATGCCGCAATTTTGGCTTGCTGCACATAAACTCCGGGAGCTCCTGGGCGTGACTGCGCCGAAATTTGATACAACTGCAGCAGCTCGATTAAAGATTGTTCAATCGTGGTAACCAAAGATTTGACTCCTAAGCCACGCCTCGGCAAGTCTAGTAGGCAATACAAAACCAATTGGCCCGGGCCGTGATAGGTCACTTGGCCGCCTCGATCGATTTGAACGACGGGTATTTCAGCGGGCGACAATAGATGCTCAGCCCGTCCATTCAAGCCCTGAGTGAAAACTGGTGGGTGCTCAACAATCCAGAGTTGATCCCGTGTCTCTTCGAGGCGCTCATCGGTAAAGCGCTTCATCGCATGCCAGGTATTAGTGTAATCCGCTTTACCCAGATTACGAATCAGAATTTCGCTATCGGACATAGAGTTGGCTAACCGAATTGGAGGGAATTAAAGCGACATGACTACTTGTTCGCAAGCATGAAGATCTCGATAAATCTGTTCCAGTTGCTGCTGAGTATCGATCGTGAAAGTCAGCGTCAAGGCGATGTATTTGCCACCTTTGCTAGCCCGCTTGCTGACCTCAATGTGCTCTACTTTAGGGCAGCGAGCGCGGACTAGATCAACCACAATGCCCTCGAAGTCTTCACTTTCTTTGCCCATTACTTTGAGCGGAAAACGACTTGGGAAATCGATCAACGCCAGCCCTGACTTGTTTGGCGACTCCGAATCCGACATTAATGACTCGCTTGTTTTAGTGATCGAGATCGCCTCACTAGCGAAACATAAGCTTAATGCTGTCGAGCGCACGAACAATTAAACTGCCCTTTACGACCGCTTGTCGGGCGACCAGATTCTCACTGACAATCACTTTATCGTCCAGCGTCACATTAACGCGACCCAGCGCCTGGCCCTCGGCTATCGGCGCCGAGATCTTGCTGTCGATCTCAATCGATGCCTTCAGATCACGGTAGCGGCCACGTGGAATCGTGATATGTATATCTTGCTCAACCCCCAAGGTGACCTGTTCCAGCGCGCCATACCAGACTCGCGCCGTTTTCAAAGTTTCTTCGGGTTGATAGAGTTTGTGGGTCTCAAAAAAACGAAATCCGTAATTCAACAAAGCGAGACTGGCCTGAGAGCGGGCGTTCTCAGACTTAGCGCCCAGCAAGACCGAAATCAAACGCATCTCGTCACGCTTTGCCGAGGCGACCAAGCAATATCCAGCCGCATCGGTGTGGCCCGTTTTCAAACCATCCACCGAGCTATCGAGCTTGAGTAATTTGTTACGGTTGGGTTGAGCGATATTATTATAAGTGAATTTTCGTTCTTTGTAGTAACCGTAGGATTTTGGAAAATCTCGAATCACCGCCCTCGATAAGGTCGCGATATCACGGGCGGTGCTGTAATGCTCAGGATGTGGCCAACCGGTAGAATTAGTAAAATTGGTGTTGCTCATGCCCAACAACTGAGCCTGGTGATTCATATATCCAACGAATGCCGATTCTGAGCCCGCGATGTGCTCGGCGAGCGCGACACTCGCATCGTTGCCCGACTGAATGATCAAGCCTTTCAACAAGTCTTCGACCGAAACTTTTTCACCCACTTCGATGAACATTAACGAACCTTTCATTCGCCAAGCTTTTTTGCTCACGGTGACCAATTCGTCTAGCGTGATGTCGCCATCCAAAAGTGCCCTATCGACCAGATAGGCGGTCATCAATTTGGTAATGCTGGCCGGTTCGAGTCGTTGATCCGGGTTTTTCTCGGCCAAGACATGACCGCTCTCAAAGTCCAATAGATAAAAGCTGGAAGCCGCAAGTGCAGGTGGGTTCGGTATGGGTTTGGCCGCCGCGAACACCGTGTTGGCGACAAGCAAGATCAATACAGCTAGGAAATAAGAGGCTTTCTTCATTAATTTTGCGTGCGGGGGCAGTTGCGATTCGAGATTGTATCGACCCGAGCCTATGCGCTCAAGGTTTATTCGGGGCTATCCTGAACCAAGATGCGCGCAGTTTGAAATCCTTTTTGCTGTAAACGTTCGACAACCTCATTGGCGTGGTTAATGTCGAAAAAAGGACCCAAACGTACTCGATGAAATAACCCGCCATCGGTTTGTAGCTGAGAAATCTGAATTTTGCTCTCGCTGGCTGCCCGCAAAATCTGAACAAGGTTGCTCGCATTAGCTTCGTCGGAGAAAGACCCCATCTGCACAAACAAAGGCTTTTCCTGCAGCCCTAAGTCATTCAACGGCATAGTTCGCACTAGATTGGCAACTGGCTTTGATTGCCCGACCGCCAACACACTAATTTCCACCTGAGCGACTCCTGGCCCTTGAACCCCCAGTTTTTTCGCCGCGGCATAAGACAGATCGATGATACGACCATCGATAAAGGGGCCTCGATCATTGACCTTAACCACAGCCTCGCGGCCGTTTTCGAGATTCTTAACGTGAACAAAAACCGGGATCGGCAAGGTCTTATGCGCGGCCGTCATCGAATACATGTTGTAAACTTCGCCGCTTGACGTTTTACGTCCATGGAACTTAGTGCCATACCAAGATGCAATTCCGCGTTGCTTGAAACCTTTAGATTTATCAAGCACATAGTATCGCTTACCAAAAACGACGTATGAACTGGGATTCCCTTGAGAGCCAGGTTTGGTCGGATGCGCTACTGAATATTTGACTGCTCCACCTTCTCCAATCGGCACGCCAAACTGGCAACCGCTGAGACTGCCAATCATTACTATCAGAAAAAATTGATTCTTAAACGTCATTTCACGGCTTCATATTGCTGACGAATAAGTTGCGCCAGCTGATGCACCGCCATCGCATAAAGCTCGCTATGGTTGTAACGCGTGATCACATAGAAATTTTTCAACCCGGCCCAATACTCGGCTTGCTTTGGTTGCATCAACTTAACCAGTGCCACGCGCGTTTGATCGCCTATTGACGCGTTTGAGGTAAAGCCTTTTTCGCGCAAATCCTGCCATTGATAAGCCAGTTTGAAGCCGGTGCTCATGTTGCTGACAGACACGTTTTTAC
>CBDTWQ010000148.1:0-5059 GCA_965364115.1 uncultured Gammaproteobacteria bacterium
ACCGTTGTTAATTGCTGTCACGGTCTTAACCAGCCACACTGAAGAAGATTTGCAAAGATCAGGAATCAAAATGTCATTGCCGCAGTTGGTTGAAGTGCTCGCCACGAATAGTCTCAACTCAGGCCTCGATGGCGTTGTATGCTCAGCACAAGAGGCGCCTAGCTTACGAAAGAGCTTAGGGCCTTCCCCTGTGTTGGTGACGCCGGGGATACGTCCTGAATGGGCTGTAAAAGATGATCAACAAAGAACTGTGACCCCCCAAAAAGCGCTTGCCGATGGGGTGAGCTATCTTGTGCTTGGGCGACCAATTACTCAACATGCGGATCCGGCTGAGGCCTTATCATTGATTTCTGACTCAATTAAACTTTCGAAAAACTAGATGGAAATCTAATCGCCAAACTAATCGTATACCAAATGGCCAATCTAATCGTGAATTTAAAGGCTTAGGTGGATTAACCTCTTCGCTGGATGACAGTCCATAGTTGAATCGTTAAACTAAACAAAGACTCGCTGACCCCTGCAGAAATTTTATGGATCCTAATTTTCTTGATTTCGAACAACCGATTGCTGAGCTGCAAGCTAAAATTTCTGAATTGCGCTTTGTCACCGATGATTCAGACATCAATATCAGCCAGGAAATACAAACCCTAGAGAAGAAAGCCGAAGCACTCACTTCTTCGATCTTTTCAAAGCTTTCTGCTTGGCAAATTTCTCAGCTTTCGAGGCACCCTAATCGGCCTTACACACTTGACTATATCGAGCGAATTTTCACCAAATTCGAATTTTTACATGGCGATCGCACGTTTGGCGATGATTACCCCATCATCGGCGGTATAGGCCGAATCGCTGGTAAGCCAGTGATGGTAATCGGACAGCAAAAAGGGCGTGACACCAAAGAAAAAATCAAACGCAACTTCGGCATGCCTCGACCTGAAGGCTATCGTAAAGCCTTGCGATTGATGAAGCTGGCCGAAAAGTTCAAAATGCCACTGATCACCTTTGTTGATACACCGGGCGCCTATCCTGGAATAGGCGCGGAAGAGAGAGGTCAAAGTGAGGCAATTGCACAAAATCTTTATGCTTTGGCTGAACTTAAAATACCGGTCATTTGCACTGTAATCGGCGAGGGTGGTTCGGGCGGTGCTTTGGCTATTTGTGTTGGTGATAGAATCAATATGTTGCAGTATTCGACCTATTCGGTGATTTCACCCGAGGGTTGTGCCTCGATTCTCTGGAAAAGTGCCGACAAAGCTTCACAAGCGGCTGAAGCGATGGGAATTACCGCCAAACGCCTGCATTCCCTTAAATTGATCGATAGCATTATTCAAGAGCCCCTCGGCGGTGCGCACCGTAATTTTGACCAGATTGCGACTTCTTTAAAACAGAGTTTGACCGAAAGCCTAGACGCACTGGAGTCTGTCTCTTTAGACAAATTGTTAGATTTGCGCTATCAAAAGCTAATGAGCTTTGGCCAATATCGAGAAACTTGATCGAGCCGCTCAGTCGAGTTTTGGGCGATCAGGTTAAGCTGCATGCAAACCTGCCTAGAAATTATCCCAGCGGAAACAAAACGCGTCTTTGTCGCCTTTAGCGGCGGGCTAGATTCGAGTGTTCTGTTGCATTTATTGGTCGCGGTGCCTCGTGAATACGAGGTGATTCCCTGGCACATTAATCATCGCCTGCTCGACAATGCCGATCAGATGGAGCAGTTTTGCGTTGATCGTGCTGGCCACTATAAACTGCCAATCAAACTAGACAGGCTTGAGCTAGGCGGCATCCAAGCCAATATTGAAGCCGCGGCGCGACGTCAACGGTATCAACTCTTTGAACGGCAAACAGAAGCCCAAGATTGTGTGTTGACCGCCCACCATGCCGACGATCAAGCGGAAACTTTTTTGCTCAATGCTCTGCGCAGTTCCGGCAGTGCGGGCCTACGAGGCATTGCGCGCGAACGATCGCTCGGCAAATCACGGTTGCTCAGGCCGCTGCTAACCGTGAGCCGGAAACAGATCGAAAGCTATGCCCTAAAGAACGAGATTTCTTGGTTTGAGGACCCTAGCAATCGAGAAGACCGCTTTGATCGTAACTTCTTGCGCAATCAAGTGATACCAGTGCTCAACCAGCGTTGGCCGCAATACCAGCGTACTCTGGGCACAGCGACTCAACATCAAGCTGAAATTCATCAGGTGCTTGATGAATTAGCCACCGAAGACTTTAATCAGTTGGCCGAGAAAGGTGTCGAGCCGCTCAAAACATTGAGAATTGAAGCGCTAACTCAGCTATCGCTCGGCCGACGCAAGAATGTGATTCGTCACTGGATAAAAACCGCTGGCATGGCGCCGTTGCCTTTAACCAGGCTAGAGGAAACTTTAAAGCAAATTCAATCGAAGATTGGCTCGATGCCAGAAATTGCGATGCCTAACTATTCGATTCGAATCTATGACGACCGCTTACATCTAGTGCCCAAAGGGGAGGGCGCGGCTTGCTGTGGTGACTTCCTGTTTGGCCAGAATAACGATATTGAGATTGCGCCACTGAAACTTAAATTGGCTAGAGAAACGATATTTACTCATCTTGATTTAGACGATCAAAATCAGGAACTTATGCTCAGATTCCGCAAGCCAGGTGGTGAGAACTCAGACCGACATCGATTAAAAAGGTTGTTTCAACGTCATCGTGTACCACCATGGCAGCGTGCTTCTGTTGCTCAAATATATCTGGATGGCCATCTTAAGGGCATTCTCTGGTGAACGAATCAGAGCGCGATCAAGTATTTTCCAAAAGGCTGAGCGAAGTAAAAGCGTTCGAGTTCAATCACGATGTTACCCATGTGTTTAAGGACATGATTTCTCGCTCAGTACCCGGCTACTCAATATTACTGCACTTGATTGGTCTCTATGCTGACATATTTGTAGATAATGGCTCACGCGTCTATGACCTTGGATGCTCGCTCGGAGATGCGAGTTTGATTATCGCCGAACAAACTCAGTCTATCGATTGTGAAATCATCGCCATTGATAGTTCTACTGCTATGATTCAGCAATGCAGGCAGCAGCACCCGAACCCCAACATTGAATGGCGTTGTGAGGAGATTCAGCAGAGCCAAATATCTGAAGCGTCGATGGTGGTGTTAAATTTGACGCTACAGTTTCTGCAACCCGACGAACGCTTATCGATGCTACAAAGTGTTTTTGCAGGTTTGAATTCAGGGGGCGTTCTGGTCCTTTCGGAAAAAGTCGAGTTCGACTCCAGTCTGGAAAACCAGCGGATGCGACAGCTCCATCTAGGTTTTAAGAAAACGATGGGTTATAGCGACTTAGAGATCAGTCAAAAGCGCAGCGCATTAGAGAATGTTTTAGTCCCAGATCTCGATCAGCAACATAGGCTTCGGTTAACCGAGCTTGGTTTTGAAGAAGTTTATCTCTGCTATCGCTGTTTCAACTTTGTTTCCTATCTCGCGATAAAAGGATGACCTGGGGCCATGCGTTTTGCCGTCTTCGGCAACTCGGCCTAACGAAATGGGCCGACCATTTAGAGTCACAGAGCGAAGATTGGCTTGTCAATCATGGCGACTACGCCCGCTGGTCAGCGGCTTTGGATGAATTGCCGGAAATTGAAGGTCTCAAAGGCGTTTTTGATAATGATGCAGTCACTATTCTCGGTGAATGCCCACAACCTCCAGTTCTGCAACAGGCGTTACTAAAATTGGCGCCTTGGCGCAAAGGTCCGTTTCAAGTTAGCGATGTATTTATCGATAGCGAGTGGCGTTCTAGTTTAAAATGGGATCGAGTGCTTCCACATTTGGCGCCGCTAACGGGGCGTAAAATCCTAGATATCGGTTGCGGTAACGCCTATTACGCCTGGCGTATGCTGGCTCATTCACCGTCAATGGTGATCGGCATCGAACCATCTGTTTTGTTTAATTTGCAATTCCATGCAATCCAAAAGTATCTGCAACGTGTGGAAATTTCTGTTTTTCCGATCGGTATCGAGCAACTCCCCGACAACCTCAATTGGTTTGACACGGTTTTTTCAATGGGCGTGTTGTATCACCGAAAAAATCCAATCGAGCATATTGAACAGCTCAAAAGCTTTTTGGTTTCTGGCGGCGAACTATGCTTGGAAACACTGGTGATCGATGGTTCAGAGGCCAACCTGCTAGTACCTGAAGAGCGCTATGCTCGGATGCGCAATGTTTGGTTTATCCCTTCAGCGCGAGAATTAATCTCTTGGCTGAAACGTTGCGGCTTTGAAAACATCAAACTAGTCGACGAGACCTTAACCCGCGATGTCGAACAGCGAAGCACCGAATGGATGCAATTTGAATCTTTGTCACAGTCTCTTCAGGCAGACAATCCGCTGCTTACGATTGAGGGTTTACCTGCCCCGCGTCGAGCCGTGATTCTGGCTAATAAGCCTTGATGGGTTAATTCCGCGCCAATTTCCCAAAGCCATTCGCTAGGGTGCCAGGTAGTTAAGTAACTGACAGACAAATAAAATCAATCGAGCGCGATGTAAACCACTTGATTACGACCCTTGTCCTTGGCTTTATAGACGGCTTCATCACCTGCATGAAACATGGTTTCAAAGTCTTTCTCGGCGTTATTATCGATTTCAAGTGCAGTTGCACCAATGCTAGTGGTAATTGTAAGGCCATTAGGTTTTAGGTCTTCTATCGCCTGTCGAATCTTTTCGGCTTTAGCCACGGCGTTTTCGCTATCACAATGACTCATCAGTACGACAAATTCTTCACCACCATAACGCGCTACTAAGTCTTCATTTCGAAAACTGCGATTCAACAGCGCGCCAGTCTGTCTAAGGACCGTATCGCCGATAGCGTGTCCGTGATTGTCATTGACCGACTTAAAGTGATCGAGATCGATCACCAGCATGCTAACCGGGTATTTATGGCGTTTGGCCTGTGATATAAATTTCTCCGAAAAACCCATTAAACTGTGCCGATTATGACAGCCGGTTAATTCATCTGTGGTGGCGATCGCAAACAGATCGCGTCGAATATCATGAACTCTATCGAGTAAGCGCTTATTCGTAATCAAAT